>CALCSX010000096.1 GCA_937894165.1 uncultured Saprospiraceae bacterium
GACTCCGCTCAATGACCTTCAATTATTATTCTCAAAGCGGCATTTCGACTGAAGAACCAATTTTCTCTTCTAAATTCGGCATTTCGACTCCGCTCAATGACCTCATTTCGACTCATTTCGGCTTCGCTCAATGACCATGCTCAATGACCTCGTTTGTTTAAAAATTAAGAATAAAATATGGGGCTGAAAATAAAAAGTTATGGCCGAAGTCGGGGGCACGCCCAAATAACTATTTTCGCTGATCCATGTATTGTCTGCCATTGCGCACGGCCATCAAACCCGTGATCGCCTGCACCATCTTCTCCACACCTTCGCTGAGTGTTCCATCCAAATGTGGATAATATTCAGAAGAATGTAGCGATGGCAAATTCTCTCCGGAAGCCTGGTATTCATCATACTTTGACTGTTCGACAGAGCCCAGCCATATCATAGCGATAGGAACTTTCTCGTCCGTGAGTCCATAGTAAGCAAAGTCCTCTCCCACCATCAATGGCTTCGTCTGAACGACTGTTTTGCTCTCTGAGGTATCTCTAAAAATATAATTCAGTTTATCGACTAAAATCGGGTCATTGTATAATGCAGGCACTTTCTCGTTTCTGATCGTAATACGAGGCATTTTGTTCTCAGACAGGCCGGCTCCCTGCGCAGCGGCATTGCATTTAAGGGTAATCGCATCGAGTAATTGTCGTCTTACTGCCGGATAAAAGGAACGGACTGTAAGACTAAGATTGACGCTATCGGGAATAATATTGCCCTTGGTACCGCCATGAATAGCTCCTACAGTAATGACTGCGGGATCAATCGGTGATAATTCTCGCGAAATGATGGTCTGAAAATCCAAAATAAGGCGGGAGGCTAAAAGGATAGGGTCGATAGCAGTGTGCGGGCTGGCGCCGTGTCCCCCCTTGCCGAAAACCGTGATGTCTACCATATCAACATTCGCCATTATATATCCGGAATTCAGACCAATCTTGCCGACAGGAAGCGTAGGTGAAACGTGATAAGCCAAAGCATAATCTACTTTATCCATCATTTTGTAAATCCCCCAGTCCAAGAGCTTTAATGCCCCCTGCCCTATTTCCTCTGCTTGTTGTGCGACTAAAACCAAAGTTCCTGACCACAGTTCTTTATGATTGGACAAATATTCAGCCACGCCCAACCAAATACTCATGTGCATATCGTGACCACAAGCGTGCATCACCGGTATATCAGTGCCGTCCTCTCCTTTTATCACTACATTTGAAGCAAAGGGTAGTGCGGTTTTTTCTTTGATCGGCAGTGCATCCATATCCGTTCTGTACATTATAGTAGGACCAATTCCATTCTGCATGATGGCTACAAATCCGTAGCCATTGGGATCTTTGCGGATAACATAACTGAGTTTTTTGATTTTATTGAGAAGGAATTCTGAGGTCTCCTTTTCTTGCAGCGAAAGCTCCGGACTGGCATGAAGATGTTTGTAGTTATCCTTCCAACTATTCATATAGGATTCAATGTTGATTTCCTGCGAATAACTTGGATTGGCCTCTATGACTAAACTGATTACTAGGATAATAGTGAAGATATTTAAAGTCTTTTCAATCATTTGATATATGTTTAAAACTCTACAATAGGAAAAATCCCAAGGCATCGAAATCCAATTAATCCATGAATTTTTTAGCTGTTAAGCTAATAATTCTGAAGATCACAGCCGATGAATTTCAACGTTTAAATAATTGGTATCATATCTATACGCTAAACAAAAGTTGTCATTTGGCTTTATTTTTGCGATAATTTTTTACAGGTGTTCTTTCATCAAATCTTGGAATTTTGGCTAGCAAATATAGCAATAATTATAATGTATTGAGAAAGCAAGAGCATTTAATGAGGAAATGTTAATTTTAGAAAAAAGCTTTAGGGATTAACATATTAAATAATTTTTTTATATATATTTACGTTTCTTACAATTGTGAATTCGGTAAAACATGAGCATATTCTTTTTTAAGATGATACATATTATTGGATTTGTCTCCTGGTTTGCGGGCTTGTTCTACATTGTGAGACTTTTTGTTTACAATGTGGAAGCGCGAGAAAAGCCTTCTCCGGAAAGGGAAATATTGACTGCGCAATACGAAGTCATGCAAAGCAAACTTTTCAAAGTGATCATGAATCCGGCGATGGTAATCACGTGGGTGGCGGGTGTGACTATGATATTTTTATATGGATGGGAATGGTTTAAAGTTAATAATTGGCTTCACGTTAAATTAGTATTTCTATTTATTCTGTCGGGCTATCATGATTACTGCGGGAAGATAGTGAAGGGCAAGGTTGATATCGGTAAAATGAATTCATTTCAATATAGAGTATTCAATGAATTTCCGACGGTTATATTACTAATAATCACAGCTTTAGCGGTGTATAGACAAAGTTTAAATTATATATACCTATTGGGGGGTGTATTGATATTTATATTATTATTAATATGGGGATTATATAAATCGAAACAAAAGAGGATTAAAAATTCATAAAATACTTGCGATATCTAGTGTTATTATGATAATTTATCTAAATTTGTGGGTCGGTGCGTATACAAACCTACTAAGTTTGACAGTATGTTGAGAATTCTATTGGTATTCATAATTTTTTGCGTCTATTTTTTGCAAATTCCGGAAGGAATCTGTCATTTGGCTAAAAATGAAAGTGAAAGATCTATCTCAACTAATTTTCCCACAAAAACTAATTCATTTATACTAAGTGCAGGCGACGATAAAGAGTTGACTTGTGACCAACAAGTGGTAACCTTAGACGGGATGGTTGATGCGAGTGTTGCTAATTATTCTGTTGAATGGAAAACGGATATAGGCAATTTTACGAGTTCTCCCTATGTCCTTCAGCCACAAGTGAATAAAGCAGGTAATTATTATCTTGAAGTTACAAATTTGGACAATGGTGACATCATGACTGATACTGTTATTGTAACCAAAGATGATATGTTGCCCACAATGACTTTCCAACCATATGGGGAATTAAATTGTATTGACACGTCTGTTACAGTGCTTTTTTCATGGACCCGCGATCCGGGTGCGATTATTTCTGATTATCAAACATTATGGACTACTGTCGATGGAGTGGGTGCGTTTGACTTTGCAAATTCCACTATTAATGCTGGTATTATCGTAATGGTTAAACCTTCTATGTATTTTTTTGAAATCCATGATTTGAGAAATGGATGTCGCGTAAGAGATACGGTAACAATAATCGGCAATTACAACGAACAAGTGGCTGACGCGGGTGGAGATCAATATATCACTTGTGCAGAATCAGTTGCAGTTTTGCGAGCGAATACCCAAACTCACCCTGCGGGAACACAATATTTGTGGAGTACGAATGATGGAACTTTGGAAGGTATTACTATTTTAGACACCATAACAGCCACTTCAGAAGGGACGTATTATCTCGAAGTAAAAGATCCAGACTCACATTGTAGTTCCTTTGATACAATTCAGGTATTCAATGATTTTCTTGAGCCTGATATTCATATTGCAGCCCCTGCGACTTTGAACTGTAATTTTAATCAGGTAACGCTAGATGCGGAGATGTCCACACAAGGGAGCGATTGGAATTATAGTTGGACTACGACAAATGGAAATATAATTTCAGGTGACAATACATTGAGCCCAATAATAAATGGCGCAGGAGAATATACTTTAAGAATAGAGAATCAGCATAGTGGATGTTTTAGCGAAGAAACGATCGAGGTTTTCGGCAACTATGATAGGACTGAACCTATATTACTCAGTGTTGATACATTGAATTGTACAAATAATACGGCGGGGGTAAGACTTGCCAATCCTCAGAACCCTTTGGTTCAATATGGCTGGTATAATTCTAACAATCAACTGATTTCTTCGTTTTCAGATTTGACGCAAACAGCAGTATTTCAAGGTGGAAATTTATATGTGGTTTCAAGGCATATGATTTCGGGATGTAGAGACACGACCTACTTTACGGTTCCTGTCTTCGATTTTCAACCGGTATCAAATGCAGGGCCAAATCAAAATCTCGATTGTTCCGGATTGCCCGTGATATTAAATGGTGGCGGTTCAAATATGAATGCTAATTCAATAATCGAATGGTTAAATGAATTTGATCAGGTTCTTTCTGTGGGGGAAATCTCCTATACTACATTAGTTGCAGGCGTTTACAAATTTAGAATAACAGATAGAATCAGCAAATGCTCACATGTTTCTTCGGTTACCGTCACCCCGGATATGAATGCACCTGATATCTCAGCCGGTCCGGGTCAGACATTAACATGTGACGTGAGAACGATAGCATTGCAAGGAGAAATAATGAGTTCTATCACCAATTATGAAATTGAGTGGACTTCACCTACAGGAAATTTGATTTTAGGAAATCCGGAGTCCTTATCTCCTATTGTAAACACACCCGGAGTATATACACTCACCGTAAAAGATCTTGACAATCAGTGTCCGAGTTCAAGCAATGTCGTGATAGAGGAAGATGTAGAAGAACCTTTGGCTATGGCCGGTGATCCAATAAATTTCAACTGCGATCAGGAATTTATCACTTTATTAGGTCAGACCAATATAAGTAACCCTTCGGTTCGATGGACAACTTTCGGAGGAGCCTTCGGAGGGAGCACCAATTCCCTAACAACCTCAATAATCCAACCGGGCGTTTATACCTTGACTGTTAGAAATCCACAGACCGGATGTGAAAATTCAAGTTTTGTAATAGTGAGAGCACCTGAAAATTTTCCAAGTATTGATGCGGGGAAAAATAAAATTTTAGATTGTAAAAACGAGTCTATCATTTTAAATGGCCAAAGTTCGATCACCAACAATATCTCTATCGATTGGATCGGGCCGGGCAATATTTCGAATTCAGGAGTTTTTGAACCCTTTGTGGATGCGGAAGGAATATACACCTTATCCGTCACTAATAATCAAAACAATTGCACCGCTATTGACTCGGTGATGGTAGAAATTCAAAGAGACGGACCAGATTCCGCAGAAATTATACCGTTTTTTCACGACTGTGACAATTCGAATGCCTCCATCCTAATTGGAAGTATAGTAGGAGGAAAACCACCCTACCAATTTGAAATTGAGGGACTAACAGATCCAAGTAATAATAATATTTATCACAATCTTGATGCAGGTTTCGACTATGTTATCAATATAATTGATGATGGTGGCTGCTTGTATACGGAAACAGTGACAATTGATTCTACGGCGATACCGGATATAATTTTGAATCCGGGCTATAGCACTACTTCGATAGAAGGAATTGAATTATCTCCTACGCTACCCGACGGATTTTCAGGAAATTTAACCTACTCTTGGTTTCCAACAGAAGGCCTAAGCTGTAGTGATTGTCTAAACCCGATGGCCAATCCGACCGTCACCACACATTATAGATTAACTATCACAGCTGAGGATGGTTGTGAAGCTGAATTCTACACGCTTGTAACCGTAGAAGAAAAGGAAAATGTTTATGTGCCGAATGCATTTTCTCCCAATGAAGATAATATCAATGACAGGTTCACCATATTTGGAGATGCCGATTATGTAGAGAATGTTTTAGAATTGCAGGTTTTTGATAGAATGGGAAATGTGGTCTACAAAGGAACTAATCTCCCGATAAATGATGAAACTACCGGTTGGGATGGTACATTCAAAGCCCGACAACTTGCACCGGCTGTTTTTGTATATACTGCTGAGATACTTTTCAAAAATGGAAGGAGAAAGATCTACTCAGGAGATATCAATTTAATAAGATAATATAAAACATATATTATCCCGAATCAAATTCATATTGATATAGTTTTATTGGACAGTTTGCATTGTGTTAAGTGTTTGGTAATGAGTTTGAATCAGGAAGTTGAAACAAATAGAACATGTATTCGTTATAGTAAACTTTAGTGTGAAGAAAATTTTATAATAAAAAATAAATGCAGTTTACCAATCCCAGTTTTTTATTTGCATTATTTGCATTAGCCATTCCAATAATCATTCATCTTTTTAATTTTAGACGTCACAAGACAGTCTATTTTTCAAATATTGATTTTCTAAAAGAGGTTAAAAATGAGCAAAAGTCTGTTTCACAATTAAGAAATTTTTTAATTCTATTGGCGAGGTTGTTAACATTTTTGTTTTTAATATTGGCATTTGCACAACCTTTTATCCCCTTCGAAGGCAAGGAAAAAGCCGGCACTTCGTTTACTGCAATTTATATAGACAATTCACAAAGTATGGAGGCATTGTCCTTCTCATCGAATCTATTGACTGAAGCCAAGAGCAAGGCAAAAGAAATTGTGAGATCCACCGGTGAAAATATGCCCATTCAAATTATCAGTAATAATTTATCCAGACAAAATCAATTTTTATTAGATAAGGAGGAGGCCCTATTGGCTATCGAAGAAATAGAAATGAGTTCGAATGTCAGCAATGTGAGCAGTGTTGTAGAATCATTTTTAGAAGTTCAAAATCGGGAGGATTTAGGGGCAGCCACTATGTTTATTCTTTCAGATCTGCAACGTATCACTTTTGACGATATGAATATTACTGACACCTTGAATACTTATATCATTTTGCCCTCTGAAAGTTCTACAGTGAATAATGTGAGCATCGATAGTGTGTGGTTTGAAGCTCCTACTGTGGTTTTAAATCAGGTGAATCAATTGATAGTAAAAACAACAAATTTCGGCACTTCTCAGGCTGAGAATTTGCAATTAACAATTCGGGAGGGTGAAAAAACCAGACCGGCAGGTACAATTTCGATTGATGCCAATAGTTCCCGACTAGATACGATCCCCTACACCATCATGAAAAGTGGCTTTCAGGATGCCGTTGTCAGGATTACAGATTATCCGGTTAGCTTCGATGATAATTATTACATTTCATTCCGAGTTAAGGAAAAGGTAAATATTATGGCTATTGGAGAAGGTGAAAATAGCAGGTATTTAAATAGTGCATTCAATAATAACGAATATGTTGTTCTAGATTATATCCTGATGGATAATATTAATTATAATGATTTAAAATTACAGGATCTATTAATTCTTGATGACCTAAGTAGTTTGAGTACGGGATTAGTATCTGTTTTGAAGGAATTTGTTGCTGCGGGAGGGAATTTACTTGTATTTCCGGGTATGCCGCAGGATGGCAGTACTTTGAGAGAATTGAGTAATGCATTCACTATTGCACCATTTTCAAATTTTAATACAACAGAAAACAGAGTTACTCGCATAAATGAGAGAGAGTTTGTTTTTTCAAATGTGTATAAAAAGATAAGCAGTAACATTCAGCTTCCTACCGTTCAAGCCTACTACCCTATTACAATAAATAGAAATATTGCGGCTGAAAAAATAATGGAATTCAGAAATGGCGAGCCTTATTTAGTTAAATATCAAAGTGGTTTGGGCAACATATATACATGTGCCTCTTCACTAAGTCCGGATTACAATAATTTAGCAGCATCCGGGGAGGTTTTCATTCCAATGTTATTCAAGATGGCATTATCCGGAAATGTAGCACAGAAACCGTCCTACAATTTAGGTGCAGTGGAGTCTATTACCATTCCATTGCCGAAGGAAACTGTTGCCAATTCGAGGGAAGAGACCTTTAAAATGGAAGGCAGCGAATCTTTTATACCACAACAACAACTAAGAAATAATACCTTAATTATCAATCCGGGCGAGCAAGTGATGACTGATGGAATCTATAGTTTAGTCGACAATGCGGGCGAGGTTATTTCAAAAATAGCCTACAATTATGATAGAAAAGAGAGCGATTTGACTACCGTTCCTATCAGTGAATTGGAAGGACGGATTGGATCTAATTTTCAGATTCTATCTCAAGACATCCAAAATACGCTGGAGGCTTATGTGAAAAATTTTGAATCCGGAAAACAATTATGGAAATGGTGTTTAATTTTAGCATTACTGTTTATCTTAGCGGAAGTAATCTTGATAAGGACTAAACCAAGCTAAAAGTAAAAGCATTCGAATGAAATTGCATATTAAAAATGTAAATCTTAGCAGAGAATCCAAAGAAGCAAAACATATTTTAATTGAGAACGGAATTTATAAATATATTTCCGACGCTGAAATTCCCAAAGACCGTTTAACGGATTTCGAGACTTTTGATGCCAAAGGTCTCGTCTTTTTTCCGGGGTTTTGTGATATCGGCACTTATTCCGGAGAGCCCGGTCATGAGAACAGGGAGAATTTCAAGACACTTTCTTCCGCAGCCTTGGCGGGTGGATTCACTGACCTTGCCATACAGCCTGAGACAAAGCCTATCATTGACAATGCAAGTTCAGCGGCACATATTTTAAATCTTTCAGAGAAATTAGACATTCATATTCATCCTTTAGGTGCAGCGTCCACGCAGCTTGATAGAAAAAATATTGCTGAATTTAGAGATATGCACGAGGCCGGTGTGAGAGGATTTACACAAACCTTCCAAAAAACCTTCCCTGCAGATTTACTTATCAGGACAATGGAGTATACAAGAGCTTTTGATGGATTAACCATAACGCATCCAGCTGATTATAGCCTTGTCACAGGCGGTCAAATGAACGAAGGCAAGGTGAGCACGGAGTTGGGTTTGAGAGGATTCCCTTCATTTGTGGAGTTAATGACCATCGAGCGGGATTTACATATAGCAAGATATACGGAAGGGAAATTACATTTTGCCGGAATTTCCTGCGCGGGGAGTGTTGAATTAATCAGAAAAGCTAAGGCTGAGGGTTTGCCCATCACAGCATCTGTTAGCATAAACAATCTGGTGTTTGATGATAGTCAATTGTATGATTATGACAGTAATTTCAAAATGCTACCTCCATTGAGGAGTGAAGAAGATAGAAATGCTTTGATAGCGGGCGTGGTCGATGGAACTATAGATATCATAATAAGTCGTCACGAAGCTTGGGATACTGAGGCGAAGGATTTGGAATTTCCGTATGCAGAATATGGTGTTATTGGATTGCAGACGCTACTTTCTGCATGGAATGAGTATCTAAAGGAAGATATTGGCGAGGATATTTTAAGTAAGGTACTTAGTGTCAATCCCAGAAAATTATTGAATCTTGCTGAAATTGAAGTTAAGGAAGGTGCGCAGGCTTCATTTAGCTTATTTGATTCTAGTGCGGAATGGACAATGAATTCTTCGGAAAATAAGTCAAAGAATAATAATTCACCCTTTTGGGGTAAAAAAATGAAAGGAAAGGTAATCTACGTTTGTTCTAAGGGAAAAATATTCAGATTTTAGTTTATATTTGGTTAAATTAATTAAAAAATTACAAAATGGAACCACAGATTTACACTAATAACGGTCCTTGGAATACCGCCTTCAAATATGGCGTTTTTGTAGGAATTGCCGGCATCGTTTTTTCATTATTGGGATTAGTGATCCCTGGCATGTTATCCTTTATTCTAACCATAGCATCTATAGTTGTTACTATAGGAATCCTTTATAAAGGATTGGTTTACTACAGAGATAGGGAATTGGGGGGAGCAATTAGCTTTGGACAAGGTTTTGGTTTTGGGATGATTGTGGGATTGATTGGCAGCATTATTAAAGCAATTACTGTTTATGCAGTAACTAGATTTGCTGCTAATGAATTAAATGAAGAGTTAATAAATCAACAAATGGAAGGAATGGAGGATAGTGGATTGGACGAAGAAACGATGAATATGGTTTTTAACTTAATGGAAAGTTTTACTTCACCGTTGGGATTGAGTATTTTTTCTTTTGTTACTTATATAATCTGGGGACTGCTAGTTTCTCTAATTCTAGCGGCCATCGTGAAAAGAGATCATCCTGTAGTTCTTTAGTTCTTTAGTTCTTTAGTTCAATAATTTAAAGCTAGTTAAATGAATATAAGTGTTAAGTTCGGTCTGATTTCAGGAGCAATTATAATATTACTTTATGTGATATTTTACGCGATCAATCCAAAATATTATTTCGAATTCGGTCTAAGCTTGGTCACCTATTTTATCAATTTGGGCTTTATGTTTTATGTTGTAAACCACCTTAAAAAGGTGGGCATGGGTGAAATCAGTTTTCAAAAAGCCTTAACTGCATCATTTATTGTTGTAGTAGTATCGAATTTCCTATTCATTGTTTTCGATTATATTATTAAGGAGTATGTAAATACCGATATGCACAATTTACAAATGGAGTATAGTGCAGAAACTGCTATGAGAATGGCTGAGATGTTTGGTGCTAAATTGAGTGAATCAGAACAAGAAGCGATGTACGAAGCTATTTCAGATAACTCACCTGAGCCTTCAATAATTTTTACCATAATTGCATACTTTCAAACTCTTTTTAAAGGTTTTATTGGTGCTTTGTTGGTTGCATTAGTAATGAAGAACGAAAGAAAAATCCAGTTTTAAGATGGTTTTAGATATTTCAATTGTAATTCCACTTTTGAACGAGGAAGAATCTTTACCGGAACTTACATCCTGGATAGATAAAGTCATGCAAGAAAATTCTTTTAGCTATGAAATTATCT
>CALCSX010000097.1 GCA_937894165.1 uncultured Saprospiraceae bacterium
GGTGGACTGTTGTCAGTCAATAGTATAGCAAAACTAAATTGACTTTCATTTCCACAAACATCCTCTGCATTCCAAGTGTAGGTGATTTTGTCAAAATAACCATCTGTAGTACATTGGAATCCGTTTTCGACAATTCTTTCATAGATTACTTCGACATCACCCATGCAATCATCTACTGCACTAATTGCCGCCGCCTCAATATCCATGACCCATTGAGGAAGTCCCCATGATTCACAATCAACTAATATCTCAGATCCATTTTCAATATCTGCTAATAGTGGATTGTCAAACTGTAATATAGGCGCTGTCTCGTCTCTGACTGATATCACCTGTTCTTCAATTGTCTCGTTACCACATTTATCTCTTGCAATCCATCTTCTCACAACATCGTAGTTGTACGCACAAGTTTGATTGACAATAATTTCTTCGTAATCAAACAAACCACAATCACAGTTATCATCAAAGAATATTTCCGCAGGAGCAAATATAGCGCATACTCCACCTCCCGGACATTCTTCAATAGAGCCACAAGTCACTGTAACGTCTTCCGGTACACCGTAAATTACCGGTGCAGTAGTATCAACGACTCTCACTGTAACAGTTACTATAGTTGTATTTCCGCATTCATCAATTGCTGTGATCGTATAGAAATGTTCCATCAGAAATCCGCTTTCTTCACAATCATCTTCTATAACAAAATACTCTTCCAAACTCAAGTCCACACTTCCACAATTATCATTGGCTGAAATTTCATCTAGTGTAAGAGTCGGGTATTCCCAGCCTTCGACATTTGGATTACCTTCTATAACCACAGTTCCATTATATCCTTGAGCAAATAAATCGTCTTCGATGATTACCACCGGTGGAGTTGTGTTCTCGATCGTTAATACCGAAGTATAGGTCTCACTAATGTTGTCACACTCATCCACCACTTGATAGTTCACTGTAATCTGGCCTGCATCTCCACAACTCGGAACATAATTTGCCCAGTCGAAGTCTGAATTAACTGTAAAGGATTCGGAACATTCATCAGTTGCACAAGATAAAAGTGTTTGAATATTGGCAGCATTCCAATTAATAGCATTGTTCTCATTTTCTGAGCTATTACATTCTATCGTCAAATCTGTCGATGGACATGTACTTAAATCCGGAGCAATTGTATCCTCAATGGTAAATGTTGCAGTGGATTCACTGCTGTTACCACATTCATCTGTAGCAATAAATGTTACAGTTACCGCTCCGGTCGCCCCGCACAAATTACTTAGAACCGGGATAGCAGGATTAGTAGTATAGGTGAGAGAACTGCAATTATCCAGTCCTTCAAAACCCCCGCGACTAGCCAACCAATCATTAAACTGTGCCACATTTCCTCCGCCATCGCATTCTACCGTCAGATTTGTAGCTTCACTTACGATTTCCGGATTAATATCATCAATAACGGTGATGGTTTGGCTTACTTCAGTAATATTTCCGCAGCCATCATCAAAAGTCCATGTTCTTGTGATCACTAATGGATCGCCTGTACATCCAGCTCCACCATTATCCACATCTACGCCGGTAATAGTGATTTCACCTGCACAATTATCTTCAGCAGTCAAAACCACATCCAATGGAACATCATTATAACAAGAATAGGATTCATCTTCAGGTGCTTCAACTACCGGAGCAGTATCATCAGTGATGGTAAAGATCTGTTGTCTATTTTGGAAATTACCTGCCTCATCCATCACTCGCCATGTCACGCGAATTTGTCTTTCGCAGGCATTGCCTACACCATTCCAGTCCTCTATGAGATTCCAAACGTACAACTCTAAATTCTCACCCATACTACAATTATCAGAATAAACTGTAGGGCCGGATACTTCGATACCATGAACGAAGAAAGTAAATGCTTCATTGTTAGTAGAAATTGGATTGTCCCTGTCTATTGCTATACTAATATCCGCCGTTTCAGGACATGACGCTCCTCCTTCTGTACTCATACTCATATCTGATGGACGAGGGAAAATCGGCAACTCATTGTCTTCTACGACAACAGAATATGCACAACTATCTACATTCCCATTATCATCTATAATTGTCCAAGTCACTAAAGTTTCACCCAGTTCAAAAACAATTCCATCCAATGTAGAACCAGCACCCGAGGTCGCTCCACTCAATTCAAATTCTATACTTTCCAACCCACAGTTATCAGTCCCACTGGCATCCCATTCATCACCTGAATGAGTATAAGTACAAACACCCGGGTCACTATCCACCAACTGATCTTCAGAACAAGTGAACACAGGCAATTCATTGTCCTCAACTATTAATTCTACACTACAATTAACAATATTTCCACTTACATCTTCTATCGTCCAAATGATAAGGGTACTTCCTAAAGGAAATGTTGCGCCATCCAATGTATTAGGATCCGGAGCACTACCATAATTATGTGTTATCGTCATCATTTGCCCACACGGGTGAGTTGCTACAGGATCTAATTCTCCTCCCGAAACCGTGTAAGTACAGACACTTGGATCTGTGTCTACATTAAATGTAGAAGTTGAAGTAGAGCTTAGGTATGAATGAAGATTCGACACCATATTTTCGGAATTCACTGCTGGTACATGAAAATACGGTAGTGTCATTCCTCCAAATATTACTTTTCCGCCCCCGTATGTGTATTCAACTAATACATCTTCATCATTATCTCCAGAAATGAGGGTTATAGCGCCCATTCCTGCAGGACTAATTATGGCATGAGCAAAATATGTAGCTGCGAAAGGACCATTAGCAGGAGCAAAAGGCCCTGTAAAAATTTGATGAGTTGGCTCTTGGACTATTCCTGAAGAACTAAGTGTACCCGGATTATTAAAAATCAATGTAAATCCACCAAAACCTAAATTTATGTTTTCTCCTACATTAGGTGCTGCATTTAAAAATAATCTTCCTCCTTCATTTACCCATTCTTCTATCAAATTTATATGAGCATTCAGAAAGTTAGCAAATGATGTGGCAGAATTATCTCCACCTTCTAGATATACATATCCATAATTACTACTAAATATCTCTGTAGCATCAACTGAACTGTAATTGAATTCTTCCCAGTTGCCAGCACCAAACGATACATTTAACAATTGCCGAACAGTATTTCCTATTAACTCTCCCCATAGTTGATTCGAATTAAACACTGCAGCGATCCCAATATTTTCAATAGGAACACCCGCACATTCCACGTCCGGCCCTATACTACTTCCTACGCTCACCTCAAAACTGCAAGAATTCATATTTCCATTTTCATCAATCACCGTCCAGGTGACCACAGTAATCCCTGTATTAAATAATACTCCATCTAGACTGACCCCTGTTCCGGTAGTAACTCCACTTAATGAATATCCTAAAGATTCAATTCCACAATTATCTGTTGCAATTGCATCCCAGCCATCTCCACTTTGGATAAAAGTACATACGCCATCATCTGAATCTATGGTTTGATCAGCGACACAAGAGATTTCAGGTAGTTCATTATCCTCTACAATAATTGTGTAGCTACACTCATTGAAATTGCCATTCAGATCTTCTATGGACCAGGTGACTATTGTTTCACCTAATTCAAAAGTCACACCGTCCAGACTAGTTCCAGTACCGGTAGATGCCCCACTTAATTCAAATACAATACTGCTTACTCCACAATTGTCGGATCCACTTGCATCCCAATCACTTCCTTCGTGAGTATAGCTACAAGTTCCTTCATCCGTATTAACCAATTGACCTTCTACACAAAGAATCTGAGGTATTTCACTATCTGCGATTGTCACTGTAAAGCTACAATTATTAATATTTCCATTTTCGTCTTCAACAGTCCAAGATACTAATGTCTCACCTAATTCAAAGACTATTTCGTTTAGAGAAGTTCCCGTTCCTGAAGTAGCACCACTTAAAGTATATTCTTCACTACTTACTCCACAATTGTCTGATATTACAGCATCCCAAACGTCTCCTGTGTGGGTGTAAGTGCAAATACCTTCGTCAGTGGAAAGTAGTTGATCTGAAGAACAAGTAATCATCGGCAATTCAAGATCTTCAACTATCAAATTCAAATTACATAACACAATATTGCCACTTTCATCTTCAAT
>CALCSX010000098.1 GCA_937894165.1 uncultured Saprospiraceae bacterium
CGATGCCCTCGTGCATGGTTTAAATTATGTGGCACATTTCACAATCGAAAAAATAACGGATTTTGACTTAAAGGAACGACTTAATTATACCCTACCCGAAGATATTAGCATTCATGAAATTGTGAAAGTGGAAAATTGGAATCATTCCAGATTTGATGCCATTTCCCGATCATATACTTATATCATTCACACAAAAAAATGTGCTTTTAAAAATAATTTATCTACCTATTACCAACTCAAATCGATCCATCAAGATAAAATTATTGAATTGGTAGAATTTATTAAAACGCAAACGAATTTTAAAGCTTTTTGTAACTCCGCAGAAAAGCATAAAAGCACAGAATGCTCTATCAGAGATTTTGATTTTAAATATTACGAAGAAGATGGCATATTGATTTTCAATATTACAGCCAATAGGTTTCTAAAACAGATGATAAGAATATTGGTGGGAATCATTCTTAAATATAATAATTCCGAAGTGAGCTTTGAGCAAATAAAGAAAGGTTTCGAAATTGGACAACTCGACTTTCAAAAGCCTGTCGCTCATGCCTCAGGTCTATACTTTTCTAATGTTGAATATGATTATATAAAATTTAAGTGTGTAACGCCTTGGCCGGAGGCAAATATTTACTCACTATAAAATCATTTTCGCAATTTCATTCAAAATTTTATTTATGTAATCTTTTCTAAACTTTTAAATGTTAAAAAGATTAAATGCATTTTATGAAACTATTTATACCTCTAATTTTTCTGATCCTTTTTACATATAATCTGAAAGCTCAAATAATAACAGAAGTTGTAGAATACAAATATAATGATACTATTCTAGAAGGGTATCTGGCTTTTGATAAATCAGTAGAAGGGAAGCGACCGGCCATAATAGTTTTCCACGAATGGACCGGTATAAATGACTACATAAGAACAAGAGTAGAGCAATTAGCCGGCTTAGGTTACATTGTTTTTGCAGGTGACATTTACGGCAAGGGTGTAAGGCCGAGCGATAGAAAAGAGGCCGGTGCACTTTCATCAAAATACAAAAATAACATCCCTTTAATGAGGGAGAGGGCAGAGAAGGCCTACGAATATATTCAGAATCATGAATTAAGCTCTGAAGATAAGATTGCAGCTATAGGCTATTGCTTTGGCGGATTTGTAGCCTTGGAACTAGCAAGATCCGGTGTTGATTTAAAAGGAGTTGTGGGAATTCACGGTAATTTGAAAACCCCGGAGCCGGCAGATAATGATAGTATCAAAGCAAGTATTTTAATCTTGCATGGTGCTTTAGATCCTTATGTTTCCGATGATGAAGTACTTGCTTTTCGTTCAAGTTTGGAGGAATACAATAAGGATTATCAAATACTATACTATGGGAATGCAGTTCATGCCTTCACTAACCCGGACTCAGGTAACGACCCTACCAAAGGCTCAGCTTATAATGAAAAGGCCGATAGAAGATCATACCGTGCAATGTTAAATTTCTTTGAAGAAATATTTCAAACTCAATAGTTTTCTTCGTAAATGCATCCAAAGAACTTACACAAAGACGGGTATAATTTTGATATTTTATCTGTAAAAAACCCCAATTTAAAGCAATTTATTATTTTGAATAAGCTTGGCAAATCAACCATAGATTTCTCAAATGACCAAGCAGTTTTAGAGCTGAATAGATCCCTTTTATTAGCCCATTATAATGTTGAAAAATGGTCAATACCTTCGGGTCATCTTTGTCCGTCTGTTCCCGGAAGATCAGAATATATTCATCATCTGGCGGACTTATTAAATACAGTGTCTAAAGATGTTTCAGTTTTTGACATTGGAACGGGCGCCGGCATGATTTATCCAATAATAGGAAATGGTTTATATAACTGGAATTTTACCGGCAGTGAATCCAATCAAGAATCTTATGAGAACTGTTTAAATATCTTAAGAGATAATCCTCATTTCCAATCCAAAATTAAAATTGTATTCCAAAAAGATTCTACCAAAATATTTGACAATATTGTTTCCGAAAATGATCACTACGATGCCGCAATATGCAATCCACCTTTCTTTAAGGACGAAGAAGATGCCTTAAAAGCCGGCAATCGAAAGTGGAGAAATTTGAACATGAAACACAAATTAAATCAACGTAATTTTTCCGGAACAAATAGTGAATTACATTATCCCGGTGGAGAATTAGGTTTCATAAATAATATTATTTCTGAAAGCCTACATTACCCGAAAAACTTCAAATGGTTTACCTCGCTTGTATCTAACCAAAGAAATATTACAGTCCTTCAACAAAGACTTAAAAAGGAAAAAATTAAGAATACAAAAGTTATTGACATGAATATTGGTCAAAAAACAACAAGAATTCTGGCTTGGAAAGTAAAATAGTTTCTTTAAGAGTACTACAACCTTATATAAAGCTTAAATTTTTGTAGTTAAATTAATTTAAATTATTGCACTATCATTCTAAACTCTACTCTCCTATTCAATGCTCTGCCTACCTCAGTTTCATTAGAATAAATAGGTTTTGTCTGACCATAACCGCGATAACTCATTTTCTGAGCTGAAACCCCCTTTTCTCTCAGGTAATCATAGCAAGTTCTGGCACGTTCCTCAGATAACTTCTGATTTAAAGCTTCTGAACCGGTATTGTCAGTATGACCATTGATTACGATATAATATTCAGGATATTTTTTCATTAGCTCAACAATTTGATCCAATATCTTGAATGATTGCGGTCTTAAAGTGGCTTTGTTGATATCAAATTGGACCTCTTTCATAGCGTCCTCCAAAATTCTTTGATCCTCTTCCTTAATTTCCGGGCAACCTCTATTCCAGGCCGGTCCTGCATCGTAAGGACATTTGTCATCAATATCCGGAATACCATCACCATCAGAATCCAATAAAGGATTAGTGACTTCCACTTCGGTTGTTTTAATTTCTACCACAGTAGTCAAAGGACAGCCAGCATTAGCCGGATCCCCAAATTCATCAGGACACAAATCCTCAAAATCAGCAACACTGTCCCCGTCACGATCCGGACAGCCTTGCGCACTTGCCTCTCCAAAGATATCAGGACAAGCATCCATATGATCGGCTATACCATCACCATCCTTGTCAGGACAGCCTTGCGCTGTGACATCGCCAAAAAGATCAGGACAAGCATCCATATTATCCGGAATGCCATCGCCATCGCTATCCCTTACACTTTTCCCTAGTAAAACCTTGAAACCAATACCGGTTTGGATGTTATTTCTATTTGTCTCTAAAGACTGTCTATACTCTGCTTGTACATTCAATATCAATAATTCCGATAAAACGAAATCAAGTCCTGCTCCAACCGGAATTTGCAAATGGCCTCCATTTACATTTTCATGAACATAACCTAATCCTGCTGTAAAATATGGAATAACTCTTTTCTCGTCTTTCCAAAATTGATACTGCAATTGCAAATCTGCACCCACAGTATTTACTGAAGTAGTACTTTGATATGGATTTACAACCCCTAATCTTACGGGTAAATAAAGATTTAGATTCTTCGTTAAATTTCTGGAATAGGAAATTTCAAGCCCATTATCCAAGTTTAAAAAGTCACCGATTTTACCATCATAAACGGTCGTATAATCTAATAACATCAGTTTAAGACCGATAGCATTCTTCTGGTTAATATTTTGTCCTGAAAGAAAATTTATTTGGAAGAAAACTATCAGAACTATTGTAGTATATCGAAAGTATAACAACTTCATATGTTAATTTTATGGTGTTCAGAAAAATCTTAAATTCTGACAATATAAATATTACGGTTCATCCGAAGGGATGGTTTGAATGAATTTAAAATTCAACTCAATATAACCATTTATATATGAAATGTTTTACAAAAATCATGCTAAAATACCCGCAAGCCATTTTCAACTTCAGATTCAGATGCCAACAAAACCACTTTATCATCGGTACGAACAATGCCCAATACTAAAACTTCAGATTTAAATCCTGCTACTCTTCTAGGGCTGAGATTGGTTACGGCGAGAACTTGTCGGTTAACCAAATCGTTAATTTGATATAAGTCTGTGATCTTTGCGGAACTTTGTTTGATACCTAATTCACTACCGAAATTTATCCATAATTTATAAGCAGGAAATCTAGCTTCGCTATTTAGTTCGACCTTTTGAATTGTGCCGGTATGAATTTCTACTTTGAGAAAATCATCAAACTCTATCATTTTCATATAATTCTTCGAAAAATCCTGTATTATAATTTTTACGTACATCATCCCACTTGAAATATCTACCATTCATAGAAATATACACTCCTGCAGGAAGAACCTGACAAAACGCCAATGCTGAGCCCAAATTGAAAAAACCATCTGATGAAGTGCCAAATGTATAGGGTATTAAAGCTCCCGTAATAACAATAGTTTTATCTGCCAAATCCTTATTAGCCAAATATACAGCTGTTTCTACCATTGTATCAGTTCCATGTGTTATCAGTATATTATTGGAAACACTTGCTCTGCACGCATCAGCAATAATTTCTCTGTCCGTATTACCCATATGGAGACTATCTTTCATCATTAAGGTATTGATCGAAAGCTCTAGAGAACATCTCCCCAGTGTAATCATTTTATGTAAATGGGTATCGCTAAATGTTAACTCTCCCGTTATGTAATTGTATTCTTTATCAAATGTTCCACCTGTAACAAAAATTTCAATGATGT
>CALCSX010000099.1 GCA_937894165.1 uncultured Saprospiraceae bacterium
TTCGATTTTTTCATAATATAAAAAGTTTATAAGTCTACCCTTTGACTTATGGAACAATTCCTTAATAATTTTCAGATAAGGAGTATTATAACTTTTTTATAGAATAATTAGTTATTAATTCTATAAGATAAAAATAAAGTGAAAATACATACAATAATAGATTCATATTTTTAATAATTAAAAAAAACAATCATGAAAATAACAGATGATATCATAAACTAGAAATATTATTGGCAAACCCGCCAGAAAATATAAGGTGGAAACAGGCACGCCAAGCTCTTCGTTGAAATGCACCAGTACCACCCCCAACAAAAAGGCAGACAAGGCCGCCCCCACGCCATCAACCAGGAATAGCTTTCTCGGATTCACTTTTATGGATTCTAAAATTCTGATAATGAAGCTGATTAAATTATTATAGAAGTTGTGCGAAAGTAAGATAAGAAATCTACTATAAATACAAAAGCCGGAATATTAGTCATACCCCGGCTTTTGATAAAAATATATGTCTTAGTAATCCAATAATTTTTCTGCTTCTTCACTAATAAAACTAACTGTAGCTTCTTTCTTCTCCAACTTTACCACTTCTTTCAACTTGAAGAACATCTTCTCATCGCTCAATTTGGACTCCATTCGCGATACTTCATCTTCATTTTCCATGAATCGCTTCATCATACTATCGATAAGTTCTCTCGGGATTTCCTGACCTCCGAAATAGCCCATCATATCTGCATAAAAACCATTCGCTAACTCCTGCTTGGTCACCGAAATTTCATGCCTCTGCTTAATCTTCTGTGTTATCAACGACCAGGTAAGATTATCTATAAACTTAGGGAATTCCTCCTCTATTTCTTCGACTTTCGCATCCGGATTATTATACAATAACCACTTTTTCAAAAACTCTTCAGGAAATTCCAATTTGTTATCTTCAAGAAGACGATTGTAGATATTTTTGAATAAAATAGAGTCCGCTTTGTTGTCAAATTTAGTCTTTAGGAATTTGCCCATCTGCTCTCTCGCAGCTTCTTCAGTTTTTATTTCAGGCCCGAATTTTGACATATAATATTCCTCATTTATCTCCGGACGTTGCATCCTTTGAACACTGGTGATTCTACATCTATTCTTTACATTCTTATTTTCCCCGGATTCTGAATCTTCCGATTCTTCATTTCCATATCCTAGTTCTTCGGTAGTAAAAACATGCTCGAAACCGACTGTTTTCCCTAAAATGACTTCCCTTACCGCATCACTATGCTTATCGAAAGGTAAATCTTCACTGATCTCAGAAGCTCCTTCTTTGATCTCACCATTTTCATCTAGCTTCGTACAACCTAATATGATAAAATCCTCTGTGCTTATCGGCTCTGTACTATCTAATAATGTCTCACTTCTTTCATGAAGATTATCCATATCTTCAGAAATTTCGTCTTCATCCACTACTGTTTCATAAACTAAATATTCAGCATCTTCAGATACAGCATCTAAATTAATTTCCGGCGCCAAACCAACCTCAAAATCAAAAGCGTATTCCTTGTCCGAATGAACATCGATTACCAATCTTTCCTGAGTTTCTGATGGCATTGCTTGCCCCAAAATCTGCAACTTAGATTCCTGAAGATAGGTGGTAAGATCCTCCTGCACTTTTTTCAACAATATATCAGACAATAATTCCTGCCCGTACATCTTTTTAACCAAAGAAATGGGTGCTTTGCCTTTTCTAAAACCTTTAAATTGACCTTTATTCTGGAATTTAGATAACTCAGAATTTAATTTGGGGGTATAATCCTCCGGTGTTAAGGTTACAGTTATTTGCTGGTGCAAGGGGTTCAATTCTTTACTGACTATTTTCATCTATTTATATTTATTGATTTGTATTGGTGATTTATACCTGAAATTTTAATTATTTGTATCCTTTTCCACACATTTTAGATTGCATGGCTCTCAAATGGCGTGCAAATATACGTGTTTTTCAACTAGATTTAAAAGAATTTCAATGTAATAATGGGAAATGTATATAGTTTCCTGACAGAAACTTGATAAGTGTGCGGGTGGAGGGACTCGAACCCCCAAGCCGTGAAGCACTAGATCCTAAGTCTAGCGTGTCTACCAATTTCACCACACCCGCAATTCAAAAAAGCATACGTTTCTAAAAACGCAAGGCAAAAGTAAGAAGTATTTTTATATTTTCATTTATTGAATGGAAAAAAGAATATTTTTTTTCGCCATGGTTTACTTTTTACACACATTCTGAATTTATATTACAATATATATTTAGATGAAAAAATAATTTTCTCTGCCCCAAATAGGACAATAGGAACTAGATTAATTATTTTTATGTTGTAATAACCTAGCTCCCGTCTATTCCTCCAAAGAAAATTTGGAATTGTTTTTGTAATAGATTATTAGATAGACAGTTTTGCCGGGAGAGTGTGAAAAACAAAGATAATTGTTCAAAAATACTAAAACCTTTTGATCAATCAATTGAACTGTAAGAATTGCGCTATTAGAAATTGATTAATAAGCTTAGAAATAATTAATGTTAGAAAAAGTTTCATTATATACTGAAGAAGAAAAGTTAAAAATCGAAACCGCGTATCGACAAATGTTGAGCACGCTGGAACCCACTTTGGATGAAACTGATAAGATTAATATTGACAAAGCTTTTCGACTAGCAGTTGATGCGCATGCACCGCAGCGAAGAAAGTCAGGTGAGCCTTACATTTATCACCCCATTGAAGTGGCGAGGATTTGCGTCGAGGAAATTGGCCTGGGACCTACTGCTGTTATCTGCGCTCTGCTTCACGATGTTGTGGAAGATACAGAATACACTTTGAAGGACATTGGTTTAGAATTCGGATCTAAAGTAGAGAAAATCGTTGATGGACTTACCAAATTGGATGGAGCCTACGATAAATACACTACCCAAGCTGAGAATTTTAAGAAAGTAATCAGTACGCTGGTTGAAGATGTTAGAGTTGTGCTTATAAAAATGGCCGACAGACTCCATAATATGCGGACGCTTGGCTCCATGCCTCGTCATAAACAGTTAAAAGTAGCAGCAGAGACAAGTTACATTTATGCTCCGCTAGCGCATCGTCTGGGTCTCTATACTTTTAAAACAGAGTACCATGATATTTGCATGAAAATAATGGAGCCGGAGCAATATCATGCCATCGCGCGCAAGCTTCAGTCCACCAGAGACGACAGAAATAAATATGTAGAGGAGTTTATCAAACCACTTAGGGACAAAATCGATGAATTGGGAGTACCCTATCGTATTTTTGGAAGATATAAATCCATCTCTTCCATTTATGAAAAGATAAAGACAAAAAGAGTTCCGTTTGAAGAAATTTACGATCTTTTTGCGGTGAGAATAGTGATTGATGTCCCGCGAGAAAAAGAAAAGACCTTTTGTTGGCAGATTTACTCCATTGTTACCGACGTTCATACACCCATTCCGGAAAGATTAAAAGATTGGATTACTACACCTAAATCCAACGGTTACGAGTCTCTGCATACCACAGTGATTGGACCGCAGGGCAGATTCGTAGAGGTCCAGATACGAAGTGAAAGAATGGATGAAGTAGCAGAAAAGGGATTTGCTGCACACTGGAAATACAAAGGCATTTCGAAGACAGGTGACGTTTTCGACACGTGGATAAATAATGTGAGGGAAATTTTAGAGGATGCGGATCAGGATGCTTCAGAATTTATTACTGACTTCAAAACCAACTTATTTCAAGAGGAAGTTTACGTCTACACCCCCAAAGGTGATATGAAAATTTTGCCGAAGGGTGCTACTGCTCTGGATTTTGCATTTAGCATACACACAGATGTGGGTTATCATTGCTCCGCAGTAAAAGTCAATAACAAGCTCGTGCCAATGGGTTACGAACTTCAGGTGGGCGATCAGTTGGAAGTGCTGACCAACAAAAATCAGAAGCCCAATGAAAGTTGGTTGAGGATGACCGTTACCGGTAAGGCTAAATCAAGGATTCGAAAAGCCCTCAACGAGGAGAAACAAAAGGTTGCCGACTTAGGAAAAGAGATTCTTGATCGAAAACTGAGTCATATTAAAGTAGATTACGATGAAAATATCGAGTTTTTGATCAAACATTATGGATTTAAGAACAAACTTGAGTTTTTTGTTGCCATCTATAATGAAAAGATCAACCTGACCGATCTTAAGAAATTTGAATTAGAGGATAACAAATTCAAATATAAGCATGAAGAGCATCATGAAGCAGGTGTAGAAGGTGCCCCGGGTGTTGCTCCTGTTGTCAAAACCAATAAATCTTCAGCTCAGAAAGATAATATCATTTATATCAATGGCGAGCCCGGGTATCAGTATGATTTTCAATTTGCAACCTGCTGCAATCCCATGGTAGGTGATGATGTTTTCGCATATGTGAGTACCAATGGGGTGAAAATCCATCGAACTAGCTGTCCGAATGCGGAAAATTTAATGGCGAATTATGGTTATCGAATCCTTAAAGCAGATTGGGGACAGCGAATAGACACTTCATTTGTTGCCAATCTTCATATTATTGGGATAGATGATGGGCCGGGAGTGATCGAAAGAGTATCCAATAAAGTTTCCACTTCTTTAGGATTAAATATAAAAGCTTTCTCGATTGAAGGAAATGAGGGCTTTTTTGAAGGAAAAATTAGTATAATTGTCAACTCTAAGAAACAAATGGATG
>CALCSX010000100.1 GCA_937894165.1 uncultured Saprospiraceae bacterium
ATCTGATAAATTTAATTTCACATGGGCAGCAACCGGCACCCTTGACGAATCCTGCGAGGTTGCTCAATTTTACACCGGGAAAGTTGTAAAAAATCAAGAGGGAAATATGGTCTTGACTGCCACTTATTATTTAACTGAAGATGATTTGGATAATCTAACTAATCCTTATAAATCAATCGAAATTGAATTTTTAAAGTTGGAATATTAAAATTATTTAGATCATTAAATATAGAAATGCCGAGATAGAATTAAATTTTTCTGTCCCGGTTTTTATTTCCTCTCAATAAAATAAATATTTCTTTCTCTCATTATTTTTAGAACTTAGCAGCTCTTTATAAAAGCGACTATGTCCTCAACGAATAAAATTAATATTCTCTATTACCTCATGTATTGGGGGCCTCTGGAGACTTTTATTCACAATCAGAGGAAGGATCTACCGGATGATTTTGATTCTTCCATAGTGGCTTTGCACCATTATAAAAATTATACACAAGGCATATTTAAAGGAAATCGAGTCGAAATACTCAATAAATCTAGGCTTGAACACTTCTTTCACAGCATCTGGCAAAGAATTAATTTTAATTCGAACAAATATGCAGCTCACCCTTTCCGCCTGCACCAAATTCAAAATATTTTTTCTGAAAGAAAGCCTGACATTATTCATGCACATTTCGGTCAGATGGGTCTTAATTTACTTCCTAGTGCCATAGCTGCAAATCTTCCTATCATAACTACATTTCACGGAAATGATGCCTCTTCCCTACTAGAAAATTCCAGATATAAGAGCAGTTTAAAAAGTCTTTTTGCGTATAAAAAATCTTACATTATCGCCGTTTCTGAAAGGATAAGAAAACGTTTGATAGATATAGGTGCTTCTCCCTCACGTTGCTTTTGCCATTATATTGGGACAAATTTACAACATTTTATTCCACAATCTGAGATGGTAAATGGTCCCCTAATCGATAAAAAACGAGTAGATTTTCTCCAAATTTCTAACTTCGTTGCTAAAAAAGGGCATTTTGACACACTTTTGGCTTTCCGCAGACTTGTTGATAAGTTTCCTTATGTTTATCTAACACTAGTTGGAGAAGGACCCACTCATGCTGAATGTAAAGTTTTAGCAGAAAAGTTGAAATTGAATGATAATATCATATTCCCGGGCAAAGTTGAGCACGTTGAAGTAAAAAACCTTATGGACATGGCAGATGTCTTCGTACATCATAGTATTACACCCACTGATAAATCAGAAGAGGGGATTCCTACCGTTATTATGGAGGCAATGGCAAGTGGCTTACCAATCTTGAGTACTTATCATGCCGGAATTCCTGAACTGGTACAAGACGGAATAAATGGCTTTCTGGCCAAAGAAAAGGACATTGATCACTACTATGAAAATATGGTGAAAATCCTTTACGCTGATGTAACGCAAATGTCTCAGTCGTCTAGAAATATAGTGGAGGAGAATTTCAATTTAAGATCGCAAAATGAGAAATTATATGAAATCTATTATAATATTGTACGAGGCAAAATTTAATTGGGATTAAATAGATTTATGACCAAGCAGAAAATATTATTAGTGTGTAAGCAAGATATTTCACTGAGCGGTGGGGTAGAGTCCACAATGAGATTGTTTTCAAGAGAGTTAACAGAGGCAGGATATGAGGTAGCTGTTTTATATTTCGATAGAAAAATAAAATATTTCAACAGTTTTATTAAAAATGATATCAAATTCTTTGTAGCCCCGGTTCCACCATCAAAAATACCATTTATTTTATTTCGTAATTATAGAAAAGCTGCACAGGAAGCTATTTCTATCATTTTTCAAAGTTTTGTACCTGATAAGATTTGGTCGAGATATGCTATTGCTACTTGGGGGATTATTTCGAGTTCGGAATTCGAACGATTGAACATTAAATTAATCCATATATTTCCGACTACTGCGGGTCTTCAAAATAAAGTCAATCTCGAAAGTATTTCAGCCCTCCCACTAGGGAAAAGATCAAAAAATTATTTACTTGGCTTATTATATTATTATGAAAACAGGAAAGCCGACAAAGCAATTTTAATCTCAAGCATGGCAAAACCCATAGTTTTTAGTCAAAATATGCTTTATAGTCTAAGTATCGAATGTAATTTTCCTAAAGAGAAGATCTATTTGATACGACCCGGCATAGATATTTCAAAGTTTTGCGGATTTGCTGCTCAAGAGGAACTTAAGAAGATGAGGAACGCACTACCCTATTTACCAAAACAATACGCTTTATTTGTAGGCAGGATTGAAGACAATAAGAATATTGAGTTTATGATAAGATGTATTTATTCAACTGTGAATATCAATCTTGTTATTGTAGGTGATGGCAATTCACTTTCGAAAATGAAACTTTTAGTTAAGAAATTAAATTTGGAGGGCAGGGTATTTTTTACCGGGAAACAATCATTGTACTTAAAGGCGCTATACTCAGCGGCTGAATTTTTGATAATGCCTTCAACAGTAGAGCCTTTTGGAATGGTCATAATTGAATCTTTATCGTGCGGAACCCCGGTTATAGCATTTGGCGGAAAGGGAATTT
>CALCSX010000101.1 GCA_937894165.1 uncultured Saprospiraceae bacterium
CTTGACGTCTTCGAAAACGATCCGGGGTATATTATCGACATTAGCAAGCCTTCCAGCAATACTGTGTTCACGCAAGGAGAAATCATGGAGGTCAAATTCTATGTCTCCAATGAAGATCAATACACAGTTACCTTCGGAGAATTTGAAGAAGTTTATCTAGTGAATAATGACCAAGAGCTGGAAATAGAACTTTTAGAAGAAGGCAATTTTACGCTTGAAGTTTCCGGCCCTGAAAACTCCTCCGATATGGTTTCCATTACTGTAATCGGGGAACAAATCGTTGAAGATCCCCCCGCCAATGCTCTTCTCGGCGCAGACTACCTCGACGATGAAAATGTGAGATTTTTAATCGAAGCACCCGGCAAGGTTAGTGTCTTCCTGATTGGATCATTCAGTGACTGGGAAATCAGATCAGAAAACCAACTCAAAAGGAGCGAAGATGGCAATTACTTCTGGATAGAGAAAAATTTTGAAGCAGGTTCCGAAGTATTATATCAATATGTTGTCGACGGCCAGCGCTATGCCGACCCACATTCCGAACTCGTGCTCGACCCTTTCAACGACCAGTTCATCAGCTCTGATACCTATCCTAACATGCCACAATACCCCAGCGGTCAAAACGGTGATATATCAGTAATTTATCCCGGTAAAGCTGAATTCGTCTGGCAAAACAACGATTTTGAAAAACCCGCTACTCGCGATCTTATTATCTATGAATTATTGTTGCGGGACTTCTTTGCGGAACATGATTACCAGACCCTCATCGATACCCTTTCTTATTTCCAAAAATTAGGTGTTAATGTAATCGAATTGATGCCCAACAACGAATTTGATGGAAATATCTCTTGGGGATACAATCCATCCTACCACATGGCTCTCGACAAATATTACGGCAGCCCCGAAGATTTCAAAAGGTTCGTCGATGCTGCTCACGGTGTCGGAATAGCAGTGGTGGTTGACGTCGTTTTCAACCATGTAAGCGGTCGCAGCCCCTTGGCTCAGATGTATTGGAACAGCGCTGCCAACCGCCCCGCTGCCAATAATCCCTGGCTGAACGAGACAGCGCGGCACCCATTCAATGTCTTTAATGATATGAACCACGAAAGTGAAGCTACTCAGAGATTAATGGATCGATGTATTCGATTTTTACTGGAAGAATACAAGATTGATGGCTTTAGATTTGACCTTTCGAAAGGATTTACACAGAAATTTACCAATGATGTCGGCGCTTGGAGCAGTTATGATGCTAGTAGAGTTGCTTTATTAAAAAGGATGAGAGATGAAATAAGAACATATTCGCCTGACAGCTATTTGATCTTGGAGCATTTTGGAAATACGCAGGAAGAAGTTGAATTATCTACCATGGACTTCTTGATGTGGACCAATGTTACGCACGCTTATCACAATGCCGCTAAGGGTCAACATGTCAACAGTGCCTCCAATTTAGATAATGTATTGTACAATCTTCGAGGCTTTAATTCGCCGGCTATAATTTCCTATATCGAAAGTCATGATGAAGAGCGGGTGATGTATGAAGTATTAAATTTTGGTTCATCAAATGGAAATTATAATACCCGGGCATTCGAAAATGCCATCGAAAGAGTTAAAACATTGAATGCATTCCATTTTTTAGTGCCGGGACCTAAGATGTTTTGGCAATTCGGGGAACTGGGTTATGATTTTCCCATCAATTACTGCGAGAATGGAACTATCAATAATGATTGTAGGACATCACCCAAGCCAATTCGATGGGATTTTTACACCGATAGTAGTAGGAAGTCCCTCTTCAACACAACGGCGGATTTGATTCAGCTAAGAAACCGATCTAAGGCTTTCGATCTGCCACCCCTTTCTCGAAATCTTAGCGGCGCATATAAATTTATGATTTTTAACAATGATGATGAAGCGGCAGTCGTGGCAGGTAACTTCGATCTGATTAACAGACAGCAGACACTTACCTTCCCTGTCGATGGCTGGTATTACGACTATTTCGAAGGTGATTCCATCCTCATCGATGGCGCATCTTTCACCATACCTCTCGAGCCCGGTGAGAGAAAGATTTATACCAATAAGAAATATGAACTGGTTTCCAAGGATTTTCCTGTCAGCCAAGATTATCAAATTAACGAAGAATTGGGCATGATAATTTACCCTAACCCTCTCTATGGCAGTGATATTTACATAGAATTCTCTGAATCTGTTCACTTGGATGCCATTCAATGGTTTGGATCTGACGGAAGACTTATTCAGACTGTAGCGCATGGCAATTTAGGACGTCAGTTTCAATTCGAAGCCCCTGCGGGCGGCTCCGGCTTGTATATTTTGAGAGTGTTGACGGATAAAGGGACAGCGGTACATAAGATATTGATTCCATAATCTGTTGGGAATGATTTTGGGGTGCCCCTGACTATGAATAGATAGTGAAGGGCATCTTTTTATTAATAAATTTTCTTCCTTCCACTCGATTCTAGATCAAAAGTCAGGGTCGCTGTCCTGCGTGGTTCGCTATTCGCTCCGTGCTGCGCACCACTCACTGGCGTTCGTGCACTCCGGGTAGCTCACCCGTTTATAGAGTATGAAAACCTTTTAAATTTGAATGGCACATTTGAAATTTTAACTTGGTATTATTATTTATTGGTTATTAAATGCCTACTTTTCCTAACATGTAATAAAAAAGGCATATGATATTATCGATATCTGCAAAAAAGGGTAGCGAAAATGTTCGTATATTTAAGTGTTAGGGTGTGATGACTTTTGCGAAGTGCTTTTTAAGTATGCAGGACTTTTCGGATAGAAAGAAATTCAATTGATGAGTTCCACCCTCTTGAAATGGAACCAAGTCCACAGTAAAATTGTAAAATACTGATCATGTATTTTGATTCACAAATTATCAATTGATCTAAAAATAAAATTTGATTAATTCTAAAATTGAGCTAGTAGCTCGCAGCTAGAGGCTCGCAGCTTTTCAAATAAAAATCTACTATATGAAAAAACTAAATACCTACCAAAACTTACCCAAGATCCTCATAGTCGGAATAGTATTCTTGGGGATAGTAACAAGCTCTTCTTCATGTAATAAGGAAAAAAAGGAACCCAAACACCAGAATGTAGTTACAGCTACTATCAATGGTCAACCATGGGAAGCACGCTGCAAAGAAACACCTCCCTTCGGGTGCAATATTGGTTATTTACAATACTATTCCGCTTCGGGAGGATTATCACTAATTGCAGGTGATGGGATTGAAGGTGGAAACATTCGCATAAGACTAGTAGAGGTTTTTAAGCCCGGTATTTACAAAATGCGTCACCAGACTCAATGTAGTATAAGGGACAAAGGAGAACCGTGTGGCATACAGGGCCACTATATAGATGAAAACGATCCACAGGAGATTGAGATCATCAGCATAGACAATGAAAACAGAATTGTAGAAGGCAGGTTTCACTTTATCGGCCATGATACTAACTGTTTAAGCGAGCCTTTACATATAACTGACGGTTATTTTAAGATGCAGCACAGGAATTAATTTTATTTTTTAACCTATTCAATTTTTATTATTATGAGAAGAATGTACTACATTCTCCCGGCACTGCTATGCCTCTGGCTGCCGGGAAGAGCACAGGTCGTCACGGATACGGCTGACCCGCATGAGGTGTTAGAACTTCGTAATGAGGGTTAAAAATACAATAAAATAAGTGTGTTTGGAGATTTTGTCATAGCAGCGCTATGGCTAAATCGAAAACACAAGTGAAACGCTTATTTTGAAGTATTTTTAGTCCGGAATAGATTTTCTAATACTTCATGCGGGTTTAAATCGAGGTGATGATAGAAAGAGCTTTTTCGGAACTTGATTTTTCGGAAGTGACCACGGGCATTATGCTGGACAAAGTCCCCCGGTACCTGGATTACAGGGAGCTGAAAGCGCAGGGGAGCCCTCCTGCGGACACCGTTCATGTGTCAGGCCCTGCTTTCCCGATATTGTATGGTATGATAGATCAAAGCCATACAGGGGTCTCACCTCTGGTAGATGTGGCAGAGTGGTGGGATACCTACGAGCAGAAGGCATCCGGCGATACACTCAAATTAGGTGTGATCTGGTACACCTACCACCGGGTGAAGGAAGATGCCCTGGCGCAGAACCTGATCACCCTGAATGTGGACCGCTTCGTAGATGTATTTCCCCGGTCCGAAAGCCCCTATGTGCAGGATACCCTGTTCGCTTCTTCCATCATGCGATATTCAGTGAGAGGATATACGCACACACTGCACTATGACACCACGCTGTTTTTCTCTAACATCACCAGTGCAGCCCCTACACTGGAGATCAATGCCGGGGATGGTTTGGGCTGGAGGACAATAGTGCCCGGCGGCGTATTATCTGTCACCTTCCCCTCAGATTCCGTCAACCTGGTGAGGATACGACTGCCGGACAGTGCTGTCAATGATTGGTATGCCAATACGATAGTAGAGGTGAGTCCTGCCATCCTGCCTCTTCAAGAGGAAAGGATGGAATCGTATAAAGAACGTACCCTTTGTCATGCTGAGTTCTTTACTCTATCAATTTGATACCATTCGAGGTGATGCCGTGGATTCCAATTTATTATATATTTCAGACGAGCAGTTTTTCGACGTGGTCAGCAGGAGGAATATTGATTCCTTTAATTCCACATCCTAACATCAACATACTTTAATCCATATTTATCAGTATTTACTTTAAATCTATACTTAACATGACTCATTATCCTTTCAATTATTTTGATATTCAATGCATTAACAAAATAAATCTCACCTAATTTATGTAAAAAATGAATATTAACAAAATACGTAAAGAAATAAGTGTATATTTGAACATTCGCCATAGAATTATTTGGTCTAGACATTGAATAAACCGGCATGGAGAATAAAGCTCACAGCTAGAAGCTCAAAACTCAAAAAAATTAAAACTATGAAATACCTACTACTCCTCCTCACCTTCTCCCTCTTCATCTCCTGCACCAAAGAAGAGCCGAAACCCGATCCCCCTAAACCCAATGAAGCGGACACCATGCATGCACTCATCAATGGAGAAGAATGGAGTGCTTATTGTGAATCGTCTTGGCCAGGATTTGGGTGCATTAAAGTGAAATGTCAATACTATAATGACACTGGAGGCTTTCAAATTGGAGCTGGTGGGCCTCCTGGTTATGTGATTGCTTTTTCAAAAACGGGCGGACAAGGAGGTGTTCACTTAGGTACTAACGTACTACCTTATAGAAGTGAAGTGTTAATTTGCAATGCTTCTATTTGTACTGGGGAATCATCATGTCGACGATTTGATTTGGATTCAACTTATTTAAATATATTGGAAATATTAGACATTAATATTGAATTAAGAATTATTGAAGGGAAGTTTGAATATAGAGCTGTGAATCAGGAATGTTCAGACACAATTTTGGTAACCGATGGTTACTTCAGGACTAATTACTAATAAAGATATTAGAATTCCATCATTTGAAAATGATACAATAAATAAAATTTGATTAATTATTAATATCAAGCAAGAGGCTAGCAACTAGAAGCTCATAGCTCAGAAAAAATACTACCAAAATGAAGCAAATATTGTTCATATTAAGCATCATCACAATCTTAGGCTGCAGCAAAGAAGAGCCCGAACCCACCCCACCTAAACCCAATGAAGCGGACACCATGCGGGCTCTGATTAATGGAGAAGAGTGGAGTGCTTATTGTGGATCATCTATTCCCGGATTGGGGTGTACGAAGGTTAATTGTCAGTATTATGATGATACCAAAGGAATTTCAATTGGAGCTGGAGGAAAAACTCATGGAATTAGTTTTTCAAAAAATAGTGGAGGGGGGGGTGAATTAGGCACTAACATTCTCCCCTATAGAAGGGTTGTGGTGAGATGCGCACCAAAATATTGCAAAGGTTCTACTTGTTTACAATATGAATTAGATACCACCTATTTGAATGTATTGGAGATATTGGAAATCAACATAGAATATAAAATTATAGAAGGCAAGTTCGAATTCAGGGCGGTTAACCAAGAATGTGCTGATACGATATTAGTGACAGACGGATATTTTCGTGCCAATTACAGACCCTAATAATTTTAATATTTTTGAGGAAGAAGTCGTTTGGGTTACCGCACCTTTGAATGTTGGGGAACTATATTAAACAAAAAACCTAAAATGCTGACCTCTTTGTATATAAATTGTGAGTTAGACCTAAAATAAGCCGTATCCCAATTAAGAATATGGCTTATAAAAACCTAATCAGATATGGTTATTGCAACTTAAAATCTAAGTGTTTGTGTACTTTTTCAGTGCAGTCGTGATCTTCGCAAACATCGATTTCTATATGAAACTCGGTACCGGCCGGATAAGATGATAAATCTACTTCTTCCATAAATTCATAGGTCTTCGCATGTGTATGATTATCGAAGTCAATAATCTTCATTTCTTCGTTCTCATGAGCATATAATACAATCTCGATCTCCTCTAAATCTTCCGTTCCCTCAAACATAATATGAATAGTTACATTCGATGCATCTTCAATGACTTCATCCTGCATAGGCTCGAGGATTGTAATTGTTATATCGTTGTGATCGTGATCGTGATCATCATCTTTATCACATCCGATTATCGATAAAAATCCTAGTGATAACAGAGCTAATAATAAATTCTTCATACGTTTTATTTTTATTTATTAAATATGTAACTACTCACTAAAGATCAATTTCAATCTAAAAATGTTTATTTCTCGTGATACTTCATCTCTTTTCTTGTCAATAGCCCAGCTATTAACTCGAAAAGCATCTTCGTCTGACGAAAAATAAACTATTTTTATCTTTTGAAAGCATCTACGTGAGTAGTTACTTTAATTCGATACAAATATAGGTTAAATGCAACATTGTTGCAAATAAAAAGCTATTTATTTTTTAGAAATATTCTCGATACACATAACCCGTGTGAGCCATACGGAGGCTTGGTGCTGAATGCCAATTCAGTACGGCACCCGTAGTACGGCGACCCCGACCTTAGAAGGGGGCACACCCACAAAAAAAAACTAAATTATTTATTTTCTATCGAAGGCAAATCAGCTTCCTCTAATGTTTCTTCTGAGTTTTCTTCTTTTTCCATTTCAATAATTTCAGCCGGCAACTTCTCCTCCACAGGCTTACTCAAATGTCCCAGTGTAATAAATTCTCGCACCCCATCAGTAAATCCGGGTCTCAAATCCTCAGGCGAGGTCGGTCGGCGATCGATAGCAAAAAAGAAACCTTCCAACTTCAGCCCTTCATGGTTAGTGCCCCTCATCGGTAGCATTTCACCCTCAGGCTTTTCGTAAAAAAAGATGTCCTCCGGCTTGCCCTCTTCGAAGAGAATTTTCAAGCGCGAGGCATCTTGTTTATTGACGCCAACATATTCGTCGTCATCATTAATAATGTAGTACACTGTCCTAACAGCACCTCGAACCAGCATTTCATCCATACTGTTATCCTCAAAAAAGCCCTCCGCACGCTTCCCGGCAATCTGACTGAAAAAATAGCCATCAATAGTCGTGACGATAAAAGCATTGTTAATGGCCAGAAGCCTGTCTATTTTATTATTCACCAGAATCAAATGGATGCTGTCACCACTAATCTGCGTAGAATCCGACCACAAAATCGGCGTTCCATCCAGGTAAAATGTCGAATCTATCTCCAAATAGGTCAATGAATCGCAGACCCCCTGCATGCCATCTCTATATATTCTTACGTCACCGATGCCAAAAATCACCCGCGCTTCCGTAGAATCGACGACATTCAAGGTATCCTGAGCCATCGAATCCTGCATCAGACTGTCCAACATAAAACTATCAACCGCTACTACATTGTTTTTCAAAGAATCAAATTCTAAATCAAACTCTCGGTCTTTTTCTTTTTCCGCCAATGGAATAAATTCTAAATTCTCCGGCTTTTGAGGCTTTATAAATGTCGTATCTTTTTTGAGACTTATTGAATCTATTTTTGATGGACTTATTTCTGAAGGCTTTATATTTTTATCAGCGATTTTAAGTGTATCCTTTTTTAAGTTTTGTTGAGTCGTTTTGCTATTATTCTGAATAGAGTCCTTCGCAATCACCGGCTTTTCAATGCTATCTGTCAATGCCACATTATTTTCAGAACTGTCAATAGACATTTCAGAGATAGTAGAATCCTTTGCAACAATTGTAGGTTTATACTTTCGATGATCGCCGGTAAAACTAATCAGAGTATCCGCACAAATCCAAAGGGAATCGCCCCCCGCATAATTCAGCAACAACGGCCGATTTCCGAAATTCTTGATATAATCATTTTGGCGATCAATATAGGAGGAATCAGCCCAGAGGGCTATTTTATTTAAAGTGTCACTGAAAAATACATTTCCGCTAATATAACCCTTGCCGCTGGTATTATCTACATCAAAATTGTCAGCAGTGATAGCCTTTTTATCTTGGACGATAGTGGTTCGCTGATTTGTCTTAAAGTTTTTTGTCTTTGTGAAATACTGCAAAAAATCACCTTTCGCCGATAAGTCAACACTCTTAAAATCAGCTTCCTTTATCAATTGAACCATCTCCTGCTCTTCAAAATATATCATTTTCTCCGCGCGAGCCTGCAAACTGTCTTCTCGATAGTAGGAATTCCCTGAAATTTCAATCCGTCCCTGATCCTGCAGGTACAAAATGGAATCTCCTGTTGCGATGGACTTTTCACCTGTATACTGAGCATTTTTGGTAAAGAGCGCCTTCTTGCCGGGAATGTCATAGTATCCTCCCTCACAATAAATAGAGCTGTTTTCAAATTGGATCAAGGTTGGACCGGTAAAGGTGATTATTCTGGTTTCCTGATTGAACCAGAGGGAATCTGATTTCAGTTTAAATTCGGGATTCTCAACAAAAACGCTATCCTTAAATAGCATGTCCTCCGATCGTGTATAATAAGTTCCTATTTTACTGCTCAAAAAGGTTTCTTTATTCGTCAATGTGCCACCACCTGTGTAATAGCCCACTTTATCTTTCAAATTATATTCCAAATAATTGGTAAATAAAGCTTCTTCTTTACTCTGCATGACCACATCACCATGAAGATATAATTTATCGTTTTTATCATCGAAATACATCCAATCACCGAAAAGGGTCACACTGTCGCTCTCCTGAATAATGATATCCCCGTATGCCCACAAATCCCGCTCAATTTGGCGAACAGAGTCCATGTACATATAAGTTTTTCCTTTTTTCACCTGAACATCCCCCCAATAAATATTTATTTCCTCCTTCCCGACCTTATCGTATCGGACTTCTTGTGAAAATAGAATTTCCAATTTTTCCTGCTGAGCAAATGAAGCTGTCCCCATCATCAAAAAAATGATAACGCAAGTGAAAACAAGGATTATATGAGAATAAATTTTCAAATTTTACAGTTTATCAAAATGATCATCTTCAGCAAGAAGGTTTGCAGCCTCAGTACCTATCAGTGATCCAATGGCAACACCCATGCCACCTAAGCGAACGCCAATCGCTGTGCGGTTTGAAAGTTTTTTGACAATAGGAAGTTTTGTAGGGCCGGAAGCAAGAATGCCGGACCAATGCATTGTTGCCTGATCAAGATTCTTGCCTAAAATGTTTTCGAGTAAGTTTTTCAAATAATTCTCAATATTGGAAGTATTTCCAAATTTAGTAGTTTTTTCCGTTTCCATATCAAAATTCCTGCCTCCTCCAATTAATATTTCGTCCTTGCTGATGGTTCTGAAATAAACGTAGCCTCTATCAAAATGGTATCCTCCTAAAGGAATATTGTGTGAATCAACCTTATAAATGTACACCTGGTTCCTGAAAGGGTGAATTTCTGATTGAAGTTCAGGAATTTTGGTGAATGCATTGGTGCAGATAAGAAGCTTACCAACAGAAATTTCGATGTTCTCAGTCGTCCATATTTTCACAATTTCTTTTTCCTCTTCCCATCTATCAATATGTACTCCATTGTAAATTTCCACTCCGGATTTATTGGATTGTTGCAACAATTCATACATCATTTTGCCCGTGTTGAGCAAACCTTCAAAGTTGTTTTTAATCCCAAATTCTAACCCGGGCAAAGCTGCGAATTCATGCGATTGGAGAATGGTAAAGGTTTCTTCGAGGCCGGTTATCGACGTCAGTTTTAGATTGAGATCGGGCAGCGCCTGCAAGCATTTCTCATATAAATCCCTATCCTCCTTCCTAAAAAGCTCAAAATTGCCTGTGTTTTCGTAGTCTATTTTTGAATCATTGAGCGTAGTTCGGAGTTTTAATAAACCTGCAACTCGCTGCTTTACCAGATTCAAAATCTCCTCTTCTGATACTTTTTCTAAGTCATCTAAAAGTTCTGAAATACTGCCTATACAAGCGAAGCCGGCATTGCGCGTGCTGGCGCCGGTGGGAATAATGCCTCTTTCGAATATGGCTACTCTGCTATCCGGAAAAATTTCCTTGAGACGGAGGGCTGCAAAAAGCCCCACTATGCCTGAGCCGATGATACCAAAGTCGATATTTTCCCAAAAACTCTTTCTTTCCCAATAGCTTGACATTGTTAATCGTTTTGAAGCCACAAAGGTAAGGATAAACTTATAAATTAGGGGTTAAAGATTTTTGAATAGAGGATTAGTTCAAGATATCGCATAATACACCTAATTTCAAAAATTATAGATCACTAAAAACTGATTGGAGAATGCTTGAAATACTTAAATGATAGTCTTTCGAAACCATTAAGGGAAGCTTTACAATATGAGACAGTGATTTTTGGTAGTTGTAAGGGCATCACCTTCCTTCTGAGGTCGTCAGGTCGCTGCGTTGCGGGGCTCGCTATTCGCTCGGCCTCGATTCTGCTAGCGCGCCATCGAGTCTGGCTCCTGCCGTCGCCACCCCTCCACATCGCTGATGCAAATCAATTATATTAAAAACGATATTAAATAAATGTCTAATTAAATTCTAAAATATTTTTGAGAGTTTTTGTTGGAAGCGCGGGGAACTTCTTCATGGGTTTGTAGGATGTTTGCGAAGTCAATTTTACAATTTGATTTTGCATGGCCCCTCCAGCCCCCTAACCCCCTGAAGGTGGCACTCCCGTCCACAAATTGCTCTAAATAATCAATTTTAAATCCTAAAATATTTTTGAAATTTTTTGTTGGTAGTGTGGGAACTTCTTCATGGGTTTGTAGGATGTTTGCGAAGTCAATTTTACAATTTAAATTTGCATGGCTCCTCCAGCCCCCTAACCCCCTGAAGGTGGCACTCCCGCCCACAGATTGCTCAAATTAATCAATTTTAAATCCTAAAATATTTTTGAAAATTTTTGTTGGTAGTGTGGGAACTTCTTCAAGTGAAATTAAGAACTGTTTAATTGCATTAAAAGTAAACTACTACTATTTGGCGAGGCAAGAAAAGAGGTTTTGTGAGAGTTTAAAAAATGATTTTTTGAAATTTAAGGAATCAAAATGGAAAAGAATTTATATTTTTGAGCCAAAATTCGCAGAAATGAGGCGAATAGAAATAATAGAAAATGATACAAAGAAGACAAAGCATATACTTATTTCTGGCGATGGCATTTACGGCATTATTATGGATTAGTCCATTTGATTTTTTGATAACAGAGAATCACGAAGAGTTGGAAAATGTACCTGCGGTATTTGCAGATGGGAAATATAATATTAATGATCACATTATATTTTCGGTTTTGGCAACATTAGGAGCAATAGTTTCCTTTTTGGCAATTTTTCTTTTCAGAAATCGAAAGTTACAGATAAGAATATCTCAGTTTGCGCTCTTACTTAATGTGGCTTTATTAATTATTTCATTGGTGATATTCTATATGTCCGTCGTAGAAATAAGTAACGATCTGATCTGGCAGCCATATATTGGTTGGGTTAACCCTGTTTTGGCAAGTTTGTGCATCATTTTTGCGATAAAACTGATCCAGAAGGATGAGAAGTTGGTGAAGTCAATGGATAGGTTGAGATAGGGGTTGTTAAGTTTTCGGAAAAATAGCGTTGATTGGATTGGAAGGTCATTTTCAATATTCTCGAAAGTCGAGAATGGGCAGTTTTTAGATGATCAATTCTCGAAAGTCGAGGAATTGGCTTTAATGAGAATTTACTTTTCTCGAAAGTCGAGAATCAAAATGTCACACTTATGAAATTACTTTTATGGAAGGGGAATAGGTTCATAAATTCATTATTCTCGAAAGTCGAGAAGGAGGAGTTTTTCAAGTGAGCAATTCTCGAAAGTCGAGAAACAGGCTTTTTTGAGAATTTACTTTCTCGAAAGTCGAGAATCAAAACGTCACACTAATGAAATTAATTTCTCGAAAG
>CALCSX010000102.1 GCA_937894165.1 uncultured Saprospiraceae bacterium
TTTTCGTAAATTTATGTCATAATTTTATACATAAACACTTGAAAGAAAAAGAGATAGCAGCTTTATTAGAGGAGAATTTGAAACTAAAAACCCTCCTCCAAGAAAGAGAAAATGCTCTTGCTCTTAGCAATAATATCATATCCCAAAAAGACACAACTATTGCCCAAAAGGAGGCAACAATAATCCAAAAAGAGGCAACAATAGCTGACAAACTTGCGCTAATCGAAATCCTTAAAAGGATGGTATACGGTCAGAAGCGAGAACGTTTCCTGAATTCTGCCGAAGGTCAATTGCGTTTGCCTTTCGAAGTAGATACCCAACAGGTAGAAAAAGAAGTCCTAGAATTGCAAAAGCAGAAAAGTGAGCCTACTTCAAAACCGCGTAAGCCTCATCCGGGGCGTTTACCTCTTCCTGATCATTTGGAAGTAAGAGAAACAATCATAGAACCCCAAGGTGATCTTAGTGATATGATATGTATTGGCGAAGAAATTACCGAGGAGTTGGAAATGGAACCGGCAAAGTATTACATCCACAGAATTATCCGTCGCAAATATGCTCCTCGATCAGCAGAAGGCTCTTTCAAAATAGGAGATCTTCCCGATCGTCCCATAGAGAAGGGAAAAGCGGGAGCAGGAGTCATATCACAAGCTATTGTCGACAAGTATGTTGATCATCTACCCATCTACAGACATGTCAAGCGCTTCGCCCGCGATGGAATAGAACTCAATGAAGCCACCATCCACAGTTGGGTACAGAAAGGAATTGGAAAACTCGAAATACTGTACGACTTCCTTTGGCAATCGATTTTAAAATGTGGCTACCTTCAAGTCGATGAAACCACTATCAAAGTCCTAGAATCAGAGAAGAAAAATGCAGCGCATTTAGGCTTCTATTGGGTTTATAATGATCCGATAGCTAAAATCCCCATTTTTAAATATGAAAAAGGTCGGAGTGGCGAGTTCCCAACTACTATTTTGGAGACTTTTAAAGGTTTTTTACAGACGGACGGATATGGCGGCTATAATCGCTTGGGAAAAAGAGAAGATATTATACACGTGAGCTGCTGGGCTCATGTTCGAAGAGAGTTCGATCGAGCATTATCTAACGATGCTGCAAGAGCAGAAACAGCTATGCTCATGATTCAACATCTATATCAAATAGAAAGAGAAGCTGCTTCCCTCAGTCCGGAATATCGTAAAGAACTACGTTTGGATAAATCTCTACCAATAGTAAATACTTTTTTTAAATGGATCGCTCAACAAAGGGATCAAGTATTGCCCAAAAGTCAGATCGGAAAAGCTATAAATTATGCAATAGTCAGGTATGAATCCTTATTAGCTTACTTGTACAACGGAAATATACTCATAGACAACAATGCTGTTGAAAATAGCATCAGACCTGTGGCCTTGGGACGTAAGAACTACCTGTTCTGTAAAACTCACGAAACTGCTCAGCGGGGAGCTATCATCTACACTTTTATGGCTATCTGTAAAGCTTACAATGTTAATCCCTTCGAATGGCTCAAGCATACCCTATCAGTAATCGATTCCACATCTATTCAAAATCTAGACGCATTACTGCCTCAGAATTTTAAGAAAAATATGTAGTTAGTCTTTGGGATACAAATATTCACCTTTCTTTTCAACTAAAAATATTTCTATTCCTCTTGAAAAAATAGAAATTACTTTAAGGTGGCAATCATTTTGAAATTTTTCCATAACTTGGTTGGGCTAATAAAATAACATAAAAAATAGAAATATGAATTCCGATAAAATTTGGTTGAAGAATTACGCAAGTGGCATTCCTGCCAATGTCAATGTTGATCAATATACTTCTGTTGTCCAACTGATAGAAGAGGTCTTTAAGAAATACAAAAATCAGCCTGCTTTTTCCAATATGGATAAGGTGTTGACATTTGCACAATTGGATAAAAAATCTAATCAATTTGCTGCCTACCTTCACAGCAGAGGTTTGAAGCCTGGGGACAAGATAGGCTTGATGATGCCGAATTTGTTGCAATATCCCATTGCCTTATTCGGTGCCTTGCGCGCCGGGCTGATTGTCGTTAATACTAACCCCTTGTATACCTCTCACGAAATGAAGCATCAGTTTGTCGATTCAGGAGTAAAAGCTGTTGTTATTGCAGAAAACTTTGCTGCCAATTTGCAGAAAATTATTGGAGAGACGCAGATTTCCACAGTCATAGTAACAAGTATTGGAGAGATGCTGGGATTGGTGAAAGGTTCGGTCGTAAACTTTGTAGTGAGAAATGTCAAAAAAATGGTTCCTGCTTACAAAATTTCCAACACAGTTCGATTTACAGATGCCTTGGACCAGGGAAAGAAATTTACGATAAATGATTTTACAAGCAATCCGGATGATGTTGTTTCACTTCAATATACAGGAGGAACTACAGGTGTTTCTAAAGGAGCGATGTTAACAAATCGAAACTTGGTCGCCAATATGTTGCAAATTCAGGCAGTTATTAAGCCTTATTTGAAAGATAGCAACAATATAGCGCTGTCTCCTCTTCCAATGTACCATATTTTTGCATTTACTGTGAATGTAATGGCCTTAATGAGTATTGGAACAATGAATGTTTTGATTACCAATGCACGTGATTTGCCGAGCGTGATCAAGGAATTCAAGAAGCACAAAATCAATTTGATGACCGGGGTAAATACTTTATTCAATGGTTTGTTGAATCATCCGGATTTCTCAGGTGCAGACTTTTCAGCGCTGAAGGTGACCGTTGGTGGCGGAATGGCTGTGCAGCGCGCGGTGGCTGAGAAGTGGCAGCAAGTGACAGGATGTGTGTTGTCAGAAGGTTATGGCTTGACTGAAACCTCTCCGGTAGCTACTGTCAATCCGGTCGATGGCAGCGGGCGAATAGGTACTATTGGTTTACCTTTACCATCCACAGATTTGAGGATAGTAGATGAGAGCGGAAGTGCACTTCCTGTTGGTGAGGTAGGAGAGATTCAAATTTCAGGTCCTCAAGTGATGAAGGGTTATTATAATAGACCCGATGAGACGAGCAAAGTGCTAAAAGATGGTTGGTTATCTACAGGAGATATGGGGTTGATGGAAAAAGATGGCTATTTCAAAATTGTTGATAGGAAGAAGGATATGATCAATGTCTCCGGATTCAATGTATACCCAAATGAAATCGAAGATGTTTTAGCCAGACACCCTAAAGTTTTGGAAGTAGCTGCTGTTGGTGTTGCCGACGAAAGATCTACGGAAGTAGTAAAGGTGTTCATCGTTAAAAAGGATAAGAGCTTAACTGAGAAGGAGGTAATTGATTTTTGTAAGGAATACCTCACCGGTTATAAAGTTCCAAAGGCTGTAGAATGGAGAGATGAATTGCCAAAGACAAATGTGGGCAAGATATTAAGAAGAGAATTGAAGGTGTAGAGAAGCAAAATATTGCGTCTGTAGAAAGGTGGGAATATTTGCGAAAAAAAATGTTGACAAGTTTTAATAGAGATTTAAAAACAATTGAGACGCAATATTTTGCGTCTCAATATAAAAATCTAACGCCACAGCACCTCAGCCAACTCCGGCTTTTTCTGGAAAACTGATTTAGCAAAAG
>CALCSX010000103.1 GCA_937894165.1 uncultured Saprospiraceae bacterium
GAAATAATCGGTTTTTGGGATGGCCTCTTCTCACTTCGGTGAGAAGGGGCTTTTTCGATTTTTCGATTTTACGAAAATCCGTTTTCGAATATTTTTATATCAAAATTTGTAATTTTTTTTGATACATATTACAAAAATATGAAATATGTATTATATTTGTCCCTGAGGATATACCGAACTTACATTCTTACAACTTACCGCCTCAATACTGAAGTCTTTTATTTCAGAGAACTTTTATTCAAAACTAAGGTCATGGTAAGAACTACAACTACACAAAAAATATCTCTTTTACTAAGAGATATGAAACACTTATTCTTTTTAACAGCTATCGTTTTTCTTTCACCACTGAGTGTGAATGCTGATATTTTAAATGGAAATTTACTCGGCTCTACCTATTGTCCGGATATTAATCCACCAATAGTTAGTGTTTATAATTCTAGCGATGAGAATATTGCTGATGCTTGCACTGGTGACAGTATTTTTATTGAGATTGAATTAATTGATACTGATGAAGTAATTACTTCCTTTGTCTTTTATCAGGATTTGAATTCTAATAATGAATTTGATCCCGGAGAAGAAATTGATGTCATCGATTTTGATACTGATGAAAATATTGGCATTTTTAAGATAGTACCTTTAATTGCAGGACAAATTTCTTTTGATATATTAGTCTCTGATTGTTTAGAGTACAGTCAGATAATTGGCTCTTTAGATGTTTTTAACTGTGAATTATCTCAAGAAATAGCTTGCTATTGTCTTGATAATGCTGACTATATTATTCCAGGTGAGTTTTCTGATATTTATTCATATTCAACCTATGTTGGAGATGTTTTGACTGTTATTGAGAATACAGGGGCGGTCAACCCCGATGATCAAAATTTTTATTCTTTAGGATATGAATTTACTAGTGATGTTGATGGAATTATTGAAATTATAGTAGAACATACAGAAGGTGTGGGGTATAATATAGTCTTAGAGAATAGGAATGGGCAAATTGTACAATTGTCAAATAGTTGTAATTATCCCAATCCTGTAATAAATGTGGTAGATTCATATTGTACAAATCACCCTGATATTGATATACTTGTAACTTCAGATGGTCATGAAGGTTCATCCGAAGTGTTTTTAGATGGCAACCCCATTTCAGTCTTGTCACCATCTAATTTAGCTGAAGGGATTTATCTTTTAGAATATACTTTTACTGCGGATACTTCTTCGATACCGAGCATGGCAGGATGTACTAGTTACAGAAGTTTCGAAATAGAAATATTTGGTGATAGCCCTTCATCATTAGTTTGTAATACATTCCTGAATTTGAGTCTTAGTTCCGCTGGATATTTTGTATTGACGTCTGATGTATTAATTTCTGACAGTGGTACAATTGGCTGTTATTCTAGCTTTGATCTTGAAATATTTGGTCAGGATCATGACACTATTTTTTGTAGTCAGGTAGGTGATCAAATATTTGCTATGGTTACTGATCCTTCTACTAACAGTACTTGCTTTAGTACCATTACTGTTTTTGATAAAACTGGACCAATTATTTCAGGTCCTGATACTGTAATTGTCAATTGTGGTGTAGATGAGAATGATCCTTCATTATTGGATAGTATTATGGTTTCTGATAACTGTTCAAGCGAAATTGATTTAAGCTATGAGGATTATCATTTTAATTTCTTTTTCTGTGATTACGAAAATCCGGGTTTAGTTAAGCAGTTTATTAGAAGGTACACTGCTACTGATGAAATAGGTAACACTTCAATATTTGAACATTTAATTCAATTTGTCCGCCCTCCTGTAAGTGAAATTGAATTTCCTCAGGATACGATTTTAGCATGTGATATAGACGATCCATTATTAGATCCTGAATTTTTAGGTGCGCCATCATTTGATGGGGTTGCTATTGACTTAATGAATTGTACATATCAAGTAACATTCAGTGATACAGAGTTACCTGCTGGATGTAGTGGAAGAAATAATATTCGTAGGACTTGGAGTGTGCTAGATCCTTGTAATGCCACATTTACAACAATGTATCAATTTATTAATTTTGTGGATACTATTAAACCTATAATATTATGTCCTGATACTATTAATATGGAAGTGGCGATGGGAACTTGTACTTTAGATTTTATTTTGCCGACTGCAGTGGTTACAGATAACTGTACTGACGATGTACCTTATTTTACATTATACCAAAATGATATAGTATTTTCCGATGATATAGAATTAAATGTTGGTGTACATAGTTTTACAATTTACGCCAATGACTTGTGTGGTAATTTGGATTCTTGCAGTTATATTGTTAATATTCTTGATAATGAGCTACCTGAAGTGAGTTGTAATCCGATCACAGTTGAATTGGATGAATTTGGGGAGGTTTTTGTTGGATTAGAAGATTTAGATTTAAATGTATCAGATAATTGTGGAATTGTAGATACTTTAATTAGAAGAGCAAATCAACCGGATTTTGGTACTGAGCTTTATTTTACTTGCTACGACATCACAGAACCGGTGGAATTTATAGTTCAAGTCTCTGATATTAATGGCAATATAATAGAAATATCATGTTTTGTAAATGTTGAAGATAATATTGATCCAATCATAGATTGTGGTACTGCTTTTAGCCCAATTGATTGTAATGACATTCCATTAAATCTTAATGACTTATTTCCAATTCCGGATTTCTCTGATAATTGTATAATAGGCTCCACAGAAAATGATATTGTTTCAGATTTGAACTCCTGTTTTGAGGGTGAGTTAGTCAGAACTTTTACCGCAATAGATATTTCAGGTAACTCGACAACTTGTATTCAAGTAATTGAAGTTGAAAATACAAATATTTTAACGGAAAGTGATATTATTTGGCCGGAGGAAGAATTATTA
>CALCSX010000104.1 GCA_937894165.1 uncultured Saprospiraceae bacterium
CAGCGTTTTGATGAGACACGTGGTTTTAAATTTATTTCCTACGCAGTTTGGTGGATTAGACAGTCAATACTTCAGGCACTAGCTGAACAGTCAAGAATTGTTAGACTACCTTTAAATAAAGTAGGTTCACTTAATAAAATTAATCGTGCTTTTTCCGAATTAGAGCAAAGACACGAGCGTGAGCCTTCAGCAGAAGAGTTGGCTGCTTCCTTGGAAATTCCTACAGAAGAAGTGGAAACCACACTTGGCGTAGCTGCTAGGCACGTCTCAATGGATGCGCCTTTCGTTGAAGGGGAGGATAATTCATTATTAGATGTATTAGAAAATGCCGGGACTCCGGGAACTGATAATAAGTTAGATTATACTGAATCTTTAAGAGGAGAGATTGAAAGATCTTTAAGTACCCTAACGGATAGACAATGTGATGTAATAAAATTATATTTCGGTATTGGAATCGAACATCCTATGTCTTTGGAAGATATCGGTGATAAATTTGGACTTACACGTGAAAGAGTACGACAAATAAAGGACAAGGCCATCAACAAATTAAGGTCAACATCCAGAAGCAAAATGCTTAAAAATTATCTTGGAAACTAATCTATAATTATTAATATTATAAAAAAGATAGGTCATTTTATAATGTCGTATCTTTTTTTATTTACTATTATTGTTGATGAATGAAAATAAGTCTTCCTGGGAAATAGCTAAACCATTACTTCTTTCCTTGGCTGTAATTGTAGGTATGATTTTTGGCTCTAAGCTGGTAGTTAGTTCTCCTGTAATGAAAATTCCTAAGTCAGATTTTTCTGAAAGACACAGTGTGGTTGCGGAAGCACTTAGATATATCAATTCTCATTACGTGGACACCTTGAATATGGGGAAGCTGAATGAAGTGGCCATGACGGCCATCATCAGTCAATTAGACCCTCATTCAGCTTACATTCCCCCACTGGAATTACAGGCTATTCAACAAAAAATGCAAGGACATTATAAGGGTATTGGTATCGAATTTCTTACAATTGATGATACGATTTATATCACGAAAATAATTGAGGAAAGTCCCGCCTCAAAAATAGGTCTACAAATAGGGGATAAGGTGATCTCTTATAATAATATAAAACTCTCAGGCAGTAAAATAGATCCTCAGATTTTAGCCTCAAAAATGCTTGAAATTGAGGATGATAATATTTCTATTACTGTTAATCGAGATAGAGATACCTTAGAATTTCAAACCGTAAGAGAGAAAATTTTAACTACAAGTATTCCTATATACGCCACGCTAGAGGACAATGTAAATTATATTAAAATTGAGTCCTTTAATGCGGATACCTATAAGGAGTTTATGGAAGCAGTAGAAGATTTTCATTCACAAGGTGCTATTGAAAATTTGATAATCGATGTTAGAGACAATCCCGGTGGATATCTCGATGCTGTCATCAAAATCATTTCACAGCTATTTGAAGAAAAAGACAAAATGATAGTCTACACCGAAGGTTTATATTCCAATAAAGCAGAGTACAAAACAAGTGGGAAAAGTTTTTTTAAAATTGAAAATATCGTAGTTTTAGTAAATGAAGCTTCTGCTTCTGCCAGTGAAATACTTGCGGGTGCTATCCAAGATCATGATAGGGGGTTGGTAATCGGAAAAAGAACTTTCGGCAAGGGGTTGGTTCAAGAGCAATATCCATTAAGTAATGGAGGAGCAATCAGGTTAACGGTTTCAAAATTTTATACTCCTTCAGGAAGATCCATTCAAAAAGATTTTTTAGCAAATATTCACGAATACGAAAATGAAATTTATAATCGACAGAATGATTCTCTATTTTCAGCGGATAGTGTAAATGTTTTTAGTACCAGTGCGGGAAGAAAAGTTTTTGGAGGTGGCGGAATTTCTCCGGATATACTAATCGGTCCAATTTCAGGTCCTTATACGGATATTCAAAAAATTTCGAATCTAATTTTAGTAAAAGATATATTGAAAGTCTATGAATATTTAGAAAATAAAATCGAAGATACCCCTCTGGAATATTTCGAATTGAGAAATTCAGACTTTAAATTGTCGGAGTTAGAAAATTATTCAGATTTTCATCCAAATACACGAAATTACATAGCTATCAATGAAAAAATAGCAACAAATTATTTTATTGAGAAAATAATGGATATGCGTTTTGGTGCTTTAGAAACTATAAAACATACCTATATAAATGATAATTATATCATGAAAGCAATAGAAATTTTTAATTCTCCTTTGTATTCTGAGACACTAAGATCCCCAAGTTAAATATTATTCTCTAATAAAAACGATATCATCTTTTTCATTTATCGTTATAACCACACTAGGTTCAGCCGGAATCTTAATATTTCGATTGTGGAGAGCTATAT
>CALCSX010000105.1 GCA_937894165.1 uncultured Saprospiraceae bacterium
AGGGGCAAAGGGACAAGCCGGTGGCTGGAGGAGCGGTGTGGGGAGTCTCCTGCAGATTTGGCAGATTTACGTAGAGAGCGGTTAGGGATGCCTGTGGCGTTTTGGCGCTTTGCACGTTCTGAGTTCTGGACTTCGACGCAGCTCAGCCACCATCGCCTTCGGCTCGTTCTAAGTTGGGCAAATTCTTGGGTTTTTGGGATGAAAAATGGGAATAGTGCTTCGGTGAGGATGCCTGCGGCATGGAATCTCCCGCAGATCTCGCAGATTTTCGCAGAGAGCGGTTTGGGATGCCGGTGGCATAGGTTAGAGGGCTCACAGATTACACGGATTACACAGATTTGGCACAGATGGGATGACTGCTGCATTTGTCTTTAGCCACGAATGCACGAATAGTGGCTGGGAGATAGGTTTTTCTTGGCTTTAGGCTTCGGCAGCCGGGTGATTATGTTATTTCATAGGCAGCTTTCATATATGACACGAAGGGGAGCCTGTGGCTCGGAGGAGCGGCGGGGGAGCGGTTCGGGATGCCTGCGACGAGCCTTCGGCTGTTCTAGCTTCGGCTACGCTCAGCTACCAAGGTTCTGAGTTCTGGTTTGGGCAGGTTCTTGGTATTTTGGGGGAAATTGGGATTTGTTCAACTCTTTGTGTCCTCTGTGCCGTCTTTGAGTCCTTGGTGGTAAAAAAAACATGTTGAGTGAAACGAAAAAATCCCAAAGACGCTCTTTTAAAAGTATTTTGATAGCTAAAAACGTTTCACCTCTCCCAATTGTCTGAATCACAGATTAGGCGGATTAAAAGATTTCGCGGATTTCACCTCAAATAATATTTTAAGGAAAAGTTTTAGATACATTATGCTTATAAAAATTGTCAAAAATGGTGGTTTTTATAGGTACACTTATAGTTTTTGCGTTTATGTTAGTTTATTATAAGTATGATTATAATACTGGGAATGTGGGTCGAATAGTTTCTGGTCATCAGAAGAGGGGATGGATCTCGTTTTCTGGGAGTAGGGAGGCGGTTTGTTTAGAGAGAAGGTATTAAATTTTTAGGTTCTGAGTTCTGCCGCCTATCGGCTCGTTATGCGGCGAGGGGAGCGGTTCGGAGTATGCCGGTGGCATTTTTTGTGGCTCGCAAAGGCGGCAAGACGTAAAATTTGAAGATGTAAGGGAGTTAAGGATAGTGAAGACAAATTTTGCGATCCTTTAATAAAACTAATATCTTAGATTGTTAAAGGATTCGCAAAACTTATATAAACTATTAACGAGTAGTCATAAAAAATATATTTGGAGTACCACTAGGACAATTATTTTCTACAGCAGTAAGCTCTAATCGTCTTATATCAGTACTTTTAAAATGAGTATATGTCCCGGTCATTTCTTGTTCATCTATAACTACAGATGGTATAGTAAGTGTTGAATCAGATGCAACTACCCCTGAAACTTCTAGTAAGGTTCCAACTACAGATTGCCTGCAAGTAATTGTAGCAGTATTTTCATTTGTTTTTTCTATAATTAATGTGGCATAGTCAACTATCACATCTCCAAAAACCATACTTGAATCACATACATTTTCAGTATAAGTACCGGCTCTGGAATGACCTACAAATGAATCAATTGCTTCATCTTTAGTGCAGCTTGAGAGAAGAGTAATTAACAACGTCACAATTGATGCATTAAGTAAAACTGTTTTCATTTATTTAATTTTTATTTAAATTAAGATTCAATTTACAAATATATACAAATAAAACTTTAACGGAAAATTTTTAAAATTAAAATAATTAAAAGAGGTGCTGAGAAAGTCAATGAGTATTAGTAATTATATACTTTTCTCACAGCTGTTTTATCTCCCTGTCTGAATGTAAAAATATGAATTCCACTTAAGTAAGAATGGTCATATTCAGTATTCGGTATTCTTATTCCGGATTCGATTAACTGTCCGGAGATATTATGAATACTATACTCAACAGGTGCATTAGATTCTGAGATGATTTGATGAGATCGCATGGATATTTTAACATCGAACTCTGGATACTTAAAGAAATTATCCACACTCACTAAAAAATCCAAGTCAAAGGAATATAATTCTAATCCAACTTCTTCATTAAGATTACTTAAGAAATATAGCTTCTTATCTGCCACTCCCACTAGGTAGAAATCATCAAGCTCGTCAAATGCAAACAAGACTCTATGGGACCCTGTTACCAGGTTAAAATAATAAAGTTCCGGATCAAAAAAGCTCTCTACTCCTAAAATCATAAAACTATGCTCGTCGTGACTTATAATATTTGAGGAAATTCCTCTGGTTCTTAATAAATTTTTTGATTCTCCGGATTCACCATCATAATGAATAACGTGATCATAAGAAGGGAAGCCTGAGACATTTCCTATAAATATTATATTGTCTTCAAAAACCCCATTCGGAATACTCTTTGTCTGAATAGGACCTCCATTTGCTGAATTAAATAGTTTAACTTCATCACCGGCAATTCCATTTGTAAGTAGATATCCATCTCCACTAACCAAAATCAATGCATGACTTTCAGTAAAAGAATTAATTCTTGAAGCATATTTACCGTTAAATGCTATCTTTTCGATCTTCGAAGTCTCATTTTTATATATATAAGTACCTTCCTCATCCGGATCTGATCCATAAAACAAAACATTAAATATCAGACCGCCTTCTACTTTATTTAGTCCATAAACCGGCGTATTTGCCCATATGTAAATACTGTCTAGAATTACTACAGAATCATCCTGCACCTTATACAACTTCACATAATCTGAAACTTTGCCCACAAAAGCGATCTCATCTTCGAACAGACAATAATTCGGAGCTATAGGTTCATGTTCAGTTTTAAATCGAATGTTATCAAATATTTGCTCGAAAACGTCTCCATCGGTACGGTACAGTTTATTTCCTACTGTATAATAAAGATAACCTGATCTAGATTCTATAAAGTGTTCCGGATATTCCCAATTATTAGTAGTGTTATGAGCAAATTTCATTACAGTGCCCTCTTCCGTACCGTCTGTAGCCCATACAGCTCCACCATTGACAGGATCAAATGCTGAAAAATAAATCAAATCTTTGAACTTAGTAAAATATCTAGGCGCAGAAGAGCCACTACCTTCATTAATATCCATCAATATTGTGATCTCTCCATCTTTAACTATTGCAGGCTCTTCACCATGTTCAGCATTTGAAATTGGTAAAATCAAACTGCTGCCTAGAGTGGTACCTTTATAATTAAACTTATTAAAACTGTCATCGGCACTTGCATTATAGTCAACAATTAATTGAGGTGTCTGGGCTATCACAGTAATTGATAGAGCTAAAAAGACTATAAAATGTAGAA
>CALCSX010000106.1 GCA_937894165.1 uncultured Saprospiraceae bacterium
TTCAGCAGCTTCCGGCGGGAATGTATGTTCTGGAAATAATGACGGAGAATAAGATAGGGGTGATGAAGTTTGTTAAGAGGTGAAAATAGGTTTAATGTCCATGTAAATGGCTTAAAATATCACTTTTGGACCCCTCACAAGGTACATCTACTAGTTTCAGAACACAAAATTGCTTATTTTTCATTTCGATACTCGCAATTCAGACACCTGCATCAGGGATAGAAATGGTGACGGCTCTGCCGGAAGTGCAGCGCACCGAAGCGAAGCGCAGCCATGGATAGCCCGACCCGCCGAGCTATCTAGTTATATATTCTCTAGGAAAAATCGTTTTAAAGCTAGGCGGGGGATGCCAACATTAATATAGCCCATGTTCCCTCTTCCAAATTTCTCGTGGTTCGAGAATGAGCCCACTTTTAAATTTAAATTCTCGTGGTTCGAGAAAGATAGCGTAATCAGCCACATAATCCTCGTGGTTCGAGAAATGAGCCCACTTTAAAATCAAAATTCTCGTGGTTCGAGAATAACTAATGGAGGTGGTTCATATTATTCTCGTGGTTCGAGAAATGAGGAGACAATAGACTCCTTTGGAAGAAATTCTCGTGGTTTGAGAAAATGTTTTGAAAATAATTCACAATTCTCGTGATAGAAGAATTATGACCTTCAATTACCCTATTTTTCAACACCTCTGATAGCAAAAACATGCTTTGCTGAGGATGTATATAAAATTCCTGTTTCTTGATCTACTGCCACATCTCCTCTAAATCCTTGATTATTTTCTGATGCACCTTCTTGAATAAGAATAACTTCTCCTGAACTTGCACTAACAGCCCACAATTTGTTTTCAGAAATATAGTAGATAATGCCATCATGATAAACCGGTGAGCCTGATGAGGAGGAATATTCTCCTAAATTAACATGTTTCCATTGAAGATTTCCAGTATTTATATCAATTGCGAAGAGACCTGAAAGGTCATCTTTTAGTATAATAGCATTTTCATTTTTTGCGAAAATTGGCCTGAACTGCGAAATTGAATGATTACCTGATGGATGATTAAATTGCCAAATGATATCCCCAGTATTCATATCTAAACATAAGAATTTTGATCTTGTACTTAGATAGGCTTTATTATCTCGAAGTAAGATTTGATGTGAAGTTCCGGCTTCTAGAGGACTAAGGTCATTATGCCTCCACAGGTATTTTCCTTTATTAATATTCCAAGCCGCAATATCAACTTGCTTTCCAAGAGATAATAGTTGTTTCATAATTAAAATACTATCACCGGATTCAGGATGTATCCAAAGATTCATGCCTCTAATATGATAATTTGAATTCTCCAAGTTCAAGGAGTAAATAGTTTCCCAACTTTCAAAGTCTAACACATGAGATCTCACTACATAAGTTGTTGAATCACCCGTTTTATATCTTGAGTGATAAAAATGGTCACCAAGTAAATTCCCCTTCAAATAAAGAGTCCCATCGTTAGGAGGTTCAAATGTATGTTTTCGTAAACCGGTAATCACATCATGTGCCCAAATATTTAAAAAATCTTGCAGGATAAGCAAACTGTTTTTTTGGACTGCATAAAATACAAAATATTCAATAAATTTATTCTCCCACAATCTCTCCCCTGTTTTCTTATCGTAGCCATAGATAAAGGTATAGTTATTTAATTCCCCTATATATATAACAATATCACCGTCTAAATAAATTCCTTTGTAAGTAACACCATCCTCTCCTTGCAATTTATCTGACCATAGCGTATCAATATTGTCATATGAGGATTCATACTCGCAGTAGAAGCACGAATTATCTTTTTCAGGGACGGTGTTTTTGGAACAAGATTGCCATAGAATTAGTAAAAGTAAAAAGGAAAAGTATTTATGGCTGATTATCAATGCCCGCATATGCAAATAAAATTTCTTTAAGGTAAACTTTTTCTTAGAAAGCACAAGATGATTGTAGAAATTTAGATAAAAATATTTTTTGAGTATATCTTCATAAGAAATAAATTTCTTGAGTTTTCAATCATGGGTTCTTACGCGGGTGGTATTTCTGGGTTTCGAGAGAATTTGGATCAGAATTGAGTTGATTCTCGGGTTTCGAGAAAATCCTGGTAAGAAAACAAAAATTCTCGTGGTTCGAGAATAACTAATGAAGGTGGTTCATATTATTCTCGTGGTACGAGAAAATGTAGTGACCTCTGTTCAATAAATTTTCGTGGTTCGAGAAAATATTCTGATCAATTCTCGTGGTTCGAGAAAATGCAATGTAATCGGACTAAATTATTCTCGTGGTTCGAGAAAGATAGTGAAAGCTGTGCCTTTCATTCTCGTGGTTCGAGAAAATGTCCCGGCATGAATCTCTTTTGAAAATTATTCTCGTGGTTCGAGAAAATCCACCCCCACCTTCTAATCCTTATTAGCCAACTGCCCGCAAGCTGCATCAATATCCTTACCGCGGCTCCTCCTTACTGTCACCATCACTCCCTTCTTGGTAAGCGATTCAGCAAAACGATTCAGTCTTTCTTCATCAGATTTCTCGAAGGTGCCGAGACCGATGGGGTTGTATTCTATAATGTTGATCTTGACAGGGTAGTGACGGCATAATTTGGACAGGTTTTCAGCGTCCTGAAGGGTGTCATTATAGTTGTGAAATGCGATGTACTCGTATGAAATCCTGTTGCCGGTCTGTTGATAAAAGTATTGAATGGCCTCGTGCAAGGCCTCCAAATTGTTACTTTCGTTGATAGGCATCATCTCATTTCGCTTGGCGTCATCAGCGGCGTGGAGAGATAGTGCTAGATTGACCTTAGTGCCGTCATCCGCCATCTTTCTGATCATTTTGGCTATGCCGGCTGTACTAATCGTTATCCTTTTCGGTGACATCCCTAATCCTTCCTGCCCTATTACTTCAACACTTCTCATCACATTCTTATAATTGAGGAGTGGCTCACCCATGCCCATATACACGATATTTGTGAGGGGATGCTTGAAATGTTCGAGACATTGTTTGTTCACACCTACCACCTGATCATATATTTCTGCTGCTGTCAACTGGCGTTTCAGGCCCATGGTGCCGGTAGCGCAAAAGCTGCAAGTCAAACTACAGCCGATCTGGGAAGAAACACACACTGTAAATCTATTTTTCCCGGGAACCGGTATCAACACTGACTCCATTTTGTGCCCTTCATGGGTAGTCCAGCGGGATTTTATAGTGCCGTCGGAAGAAAATTGCTCTTTATCCAGAGAAATTGGTAGAAAAACATACTCCTCATCCAGTTTTTTCCTCAATTCAAGCGAAAGATTGGTCATTTCATCAAAACTGACAGCGCTCCTCTTCCAAATCCAATCGTAAATTTGCCCCGCTCTGAATTTTGGCTCATTCACCGCGAGGCAATAGGCGATTATATCTTCCTTGCTGATCGTTCTTATGTCTTTCTTTTCCACATTCATAGTGCAATGGTAAGGGTTTTTGATGAGATAGAATATTAAGTGGCTTAAAGAAAAACCCAAATACTGCGTTACATGAATCTGATTTCGTTAATAAAATATTTCATCGTTCCTGTAAGTTTTACCACCTATCTCCACATCCTCTTCACTATTTATCTCGAAGTAATCCTCCAATGGATCGAAGTCCGGACCATCATTATAAGTTTCTACATTATAAACCCAAGTTGATCCTAAAGGTGCGAATTCCACTTGTGCTGAAACTTGGAAAACTAAAAATTGAATTACGATTGAAATAAAGGATTTTACCATGATATATTTTATTGAATAATGAATTTTTCTGATTTTACAACTACTCCCTTTGAAACAATATTTACAAAATAAACTCCCGGAGCCATTCCTCTAAAGTTCAAAATAGTTTTTGGAGAATTAAATTCTTTTTTAAGCAACACTTTTGCATCTAAACTTACGATTTGTAGATATTGATCATTAGAATTCAAATCAAAATTTATATGTTCTATCACTAATATTTCATTTGTAGGATTGGGGTAAAGTTTTAGTTCTATATCATGAAGTAACACGTTCCGAACAAAGTTGGTAGAATCTCCATTGATGATGATAAGATCTTCACAATTTGAATTCCAGCAACCATTCAAATCTAAGCTGACTAGCCATGTGTCAATATCATTTATGTAAGGGTCAGGATTTTCAACAAGGTAGTTAAATTGTCCCGTAAAATATAATTTTTCATCCAATACAGTAACTGCACCTACATAGGTAGCAATTGTTGAATCTGGATCTAAAAAAAGTCTTTCCCACATTATATTTCCGTCGAAATTAATTAAAAATGCCCATCCATCTGCGCCATTGCGATTTTCGTATTCTTCTTGTAAATAGAAATAACTACTTATTCCAGCTCCTACGATCCCAAATCCATTAACAAATGATACGTTTAAAATATCCTTACTACTTCGATGAAGAAAAACATGCTCCCATACAACTTCCAATTCTGGTGATAATTTTGTAATAATAGAAGGATAGGGGAAAGCAAAATCCTCTTCTAAAGAAACGTCAGATTGATTTGTTACATATATATAGCCATCTTCGTCTTTAATTATTTTCGTGGGATTTCTATATCCAATATTTTCTGAAATTACTTTTTGTTCAACTAATTCAAAATTATTATCGAATCTTTCAATAAAATGAAATAGCTTAAATCCCCCTTCATCAAATCTCTTTAACTTTATCGCACTACTAACAAATTCATCATCCATTCTTAAAATACTAAAATCATAAAGATCTAGCAGATCATATGGTAAGTATTTTTCATATATTAATTTAAATTCATAGTCGAATTTATAAAAAAAATAACGATGGCCACTTTCATTTTTTATACGTCCATTAACTAATATGTAATCATCATAATAAATTAGGCGAAATAGATCTAAATGCGATTCCGTATTATGAGTTATTTTTTTTAGAATTTTATTGCTACCATCTAATTTGGATTTGTATAAATAAAAGTAACTTGAATCTGACCTAGAGGTGTACCCATATGTATAAGCAAAACCATTTGAATATTTGATATTATTTTGATGACTAAGCACAATATTTGCTGAAAAATCATTGAATAATATTTTATTCAAAATTTCACCATTTGCATTAATATGTACAATTCCTATGCAATTGGACAATGGATCATATAAATCTTGACAATCACCTTCTATAGAAATTAAAAATTCGTTTTCATGAATAACAATAATTTCTTTTCCGGTGTCTTTTGGACCATTCCAGAATGGTATCTTTTTAGAAATTTCTTGGGAATAAATGTTTGATGAAATTAATATAGTAATTAAGCTTAACAATATTTTCATAATTGATAATTTAATATGGAATGTGGATTCTAAATAAATCCACATTCCAATAATCATTTATTGCTTAATTACTTTTTTAACGGTAATTAATTTAGAATTTTTATCGACAAAGTGCAAGAAATAAATTCCACTATTCCAATTACTAGTGTATAAAATTTGACTATTTTGTTCTTCAGACATTTTTATCGTGGACACTTTCTGTCCAATTGCATTATAAATTTCAATCGTATAATCTGTATCAAAGCCATAAGTACCTAAAGTCATCTCATCTTTAAAAGGATTTGGAGAAGCAATAACTTTAACTAGCTCATTAACTGATTTTAGACTTTCATCTTCATTACCTATTTTTAATTCAGAATGATTAGGGACATCCGGGAACTCATAAGTAAAATGTCTTCCATACATCACCCCTAATATGGACTTGGCATAAGATCTGACACCTGATTCACTGGCAGCAATACTCTCTAATTCTAAGGAATCTGATACACTTACCATGTTATCTTCATTATTTCTAAGTCTTTTTAAATTTATTGTCTGAATATCTTTGAAGATGGCATCATCTTCAGTAGTGTTTTCAATACTACTTAAAATATTCTCCGCTGAATCAAAGTCATTTATAGACATAGCCAATCCGAATTTCTTTAAAAGTGAATATTTAGTATTTTCCATATCCAATACTTCAATAGCAGCTTCAATGTTGGATTCCTCCATATATGATTCGATTAAAGAGTTGCTAATATAATCTATCTGCTCATTTATAGTAGATAATTCACTTAATAAATCTTCATTCTCTTCATCAAAATCTAATTGATTCTCTAGTTGGTCTTTTTGTTCGATTAAAATTGCAAAATTTCCATTGTACTTCCTCCTCCACCGGGACCAACTTCTACACAAATGTCGCCTCCAATTGCGGATGTGGTAATATAATTACCTGGATTTAATGGTATTGCACAAGGCTGACTAGTAATTAAATAATTGAAAGAAATAGTAGGACTAATAGTCTGAATATCAATATTTACTCCTGGATTAGTAAAACAATTCCCAGCGGCATATGAAGGAACACCTTGAATTGGCTTTATTTCACCATTTGTTGTATTGATACCGGTTAGAGTAAAATCAGCATTTGTGGTATTAAAACCATTACATATAAATTGCAATTCTCTGTTTTCCCCTTCAACATAAATTCCGTTTTTTCCAATTATACTATTCTCTCTTATAAAATTATGGGGCGCCCAGCCCATCGATCCGGTACGGTAAGAAAAAGCACCAAAATTATTTGAAAAGAATACGTTAGTTTTAATCGTGTATCTTGATGGTCCTTCTATTAAAATACCAGTTGTAGAGGCATTAAATTCATTGTTTATTATCTGTAAACCCGCTCCATAAGCTGAGGCATTCGATTCAATATCAATAAAGTTTTGAGTGAAAAAGTTTGGATTGATTCCTACATTTCCTATTTCACTTGCACCACTAAAGGGAAATGTTGAAATACTTCGAATTCCCACAGAGTTCTTTGAGAATGTGTTTTCATCTAAAACTATAATTTTTGAATCATAAGATACAATACCTTGTTGTGTCATATCATTAAATCTACATCTATTAAATGTAATCCCGTCACAATCCCAAATGGTAATGCCTTTAGTATCACCATTAAAAGTACAATTAAAGTATTTACTTTTATTGGTGAAATCATATTTCATAAATGCTGTTACACGAGTGTTACCCGTGAATGTAGAATTTTCTGCATGTACTAAACCGCCCCAGTAATCCGTATTCCAGCTTTCATTATATTTAATAGTATGAATAGCATCGTGTGCTTTCTCTACTAAACTATTATTACGTATCACTATAATACCAGCTTGATCTGCAACTAAAGGATCATTGTAATTTGGCTGAGCTTGGTAATAATTTCCTCTTAAATGAATTCCTCGCCATTTCTCACCGGAACATTCCTTCACGGTCAAAGTACTATTATCGACTATCAATCTTGCACCGCGCATTACTTCTACTTTTGCATTGGCTGCAAATTTTATTGTTGCGCCGTTAGAAATCAACAATTCCGCTCCTGGTTCAATTATTAATCCATTTACTACTTTATCAGTTGTCCAATTAGTATTAGTACTAATAGTAAATTTTCCATAGGATTGAGCCATAATTACAGCGGCCTCTGCATCAATAATTCCAGCAGTTATTAATGGCCACGATGAAGCGTTTGCGGGTAGCCCTTGGTTACTTAATTCTATTATATCTTCTATTTCAGCAGGACACAGATCGGGATTTACTGATTTTATTAAAGCTACTATTCCAGCTACTAATGGTGCGCCAAAGGATGTGTTCCCGGTTCCTACTGCCCAGGAATTAAGTGCTGCCAATCTGGCAACATCCAAACATGGTGCATAAATATCAACATTTGGCTCCCAAACGTTATAAGGGTAATAATTAAAATCACTTGCAACCTGACCAACACCTATAACTCCGGGGATGTCTTGAACTGTCGACCAACCAGTCCCGTGGGTGCTGTGAACAACAGTAACGCCACTCTCTACTATTTCTTCCATCATTGCTCTAGCAAGTAAAGTATTAGTAAAGCTAATACTTATTATTTTATGCCCATCAGCGTAAGCAGCTAATATTCCTGGACTAGAGGATCCACCTTTGCAATTGGTTCCAACACAATATAATGCAACTTTCGATAGTCCGCCAGAACCAGCAACTGCGATATTGTTATCCATTATCGCTGCGGCTGCTCCCGCTACTGCATACCCATGATCGCAAACATTTAAACTTGGATTACAAGACAAACTTATACTGTGAATTTTTGAATTTAAATCGTCATGAGTATAGTCAAAAAAAAGATCCGGTATGGCAATTATAATATTTGGATCTCCTAACGTCAAATCCCAAGCACATGGTAAATTAGCCATATCTATATAATACCCTTCGCTTGTTGCAATCCCCGGATCATTTATTAAAACAGGATTTGTACAAGCTACGATCTCTTCTTTTACAATAATTACTTCAGTGATACTGGCAATGTTTTCCAATTCATCAACTAGCTCGTCATATTCTGATGGATTTGAAAGAATAATTTCAAAGCAATTTTGACCTTTAAATGTTTTGGCTACCGGATAAGCCATTTCGTATCTAATTAAATTATAATCTCCCAGTATTCTCCTGACATCCAAGTGCTTGATATTCCCATTCTCATCCAGAGATAGTGTATCAGTACTTGAGATAACTATAGATTGGATTTCATTATAATCCTCCTGACCATATGAAATATTAAAAGATGAGAAAAACATAAAACAAACAAAAAGTGGAATCACAACCTTTTTAGAAGATTGGCTTAATAGAACTCCACTATTCGAATTTAAAAAATCATTTAAGATAGAAAATGGTTTCATAGCTTTAAAATTTAAAAAATTAAGAAAAAATATTATTAAATATTGTCTTAAAATGTGTTTGGATAATCCCGTTTATTGAGATTATCTTTTTGAAATTTCTATAATTAAGACCTATGAAACTGAGTTATGACGAAATGTCAAATTTACATTTCTCAAACAATTACAAACAAGTTAAATATAATTTTGGTAAAATTCAAATATGTAATATTAATATTTTACAAAATATTTATTATCTAATTATATTTTCTACCAATTTTTAGAGTTATTTCGTAATTAATTTGTAATGAATAATTACAAAAGTAATTAATAGGTAGCAGGTTATATATATTGAATTTTATAATGCCAGATTATTGTTGTCCCTAATTAGGTTAGTGAATAAAATCAAAATTTTTAGAGTTTTTTAATAATTGAATTTCTGAACTTCTTATTTTTGATTTTTTTATTCATTTACCCGCATCAGAGATAGGGCGAACCAAAAATAAGTTTTGCGTATAAGTATCAGATATACAGAAATTTAAAGATCGAAAGTTCCCGTCTGAAAATTTGTTTGCAAGCAAATACACCTTTTATTTGGTCTGATATGTACTGATTTATCAGCATGGCAATCATTTGTGCCTTTAAGGGTAAAGATATAATTTTTTATTTTCATCCATCTTAAATTATTAACTTATTGTATCTTTAATCATCATGGATGAAAAAACACCTGATATCATCTGTCTGCACTCAGAAGCCTTTTACGCTCTTGTAAACGAGGTGGGAAACAGAATTAAAAAAGAGCAAAAACTTCCACAGGACAAATGGATAGACGATGCGCAGACCATGAAGCTTTTACGAATCTCTTCCAAGTCAACTTTACAAAAATTGAGGGACGAAGGGAAAATCCGTTTTTCTCAGCCGACAAGGAAAATAATTCTTTATGACCGGGATAGTATTTTTGAGTATTTGGAATCATACGCTAAAGACAGTTTCTGATGGATGCCGAAAAAAAAATTCAAAATGGTTTTAATGATGGTTATCTGCTGACCATGGCAAAGCCGGATGTTTTCTCCTTGTTGCAAAAGGGACTAATAGATAATCAAAATTCTTATATGTAGGGGTTTTTTAAAGGTGGGTTGCGAGCTAAACAGGAAAGAAAACTAGGATTGGAAAGAAAACTCTCTAAAGTCGCACGGGAAGAGCAACGCAAAAAAATACGTGAAATTCTTCAACGGAAAAACCAACATAGGGATCGTGGCAGATAGAGATTTTATAGCTGCTGCACTAAGTAGCATGTTGCGCATAATCTCGTTTATTTCAAGCTACTTATACAATTGTGCACCCCTTTAATTAATCTTTAACCTGTCGCTGGAATACAGCACCAAAGTAGGCATTTTCGTCTAAAACAGTATAGGTAATATATAAGTACAATAGAATTATTACGACTGCATAATTACGTTAATGATCTGTTAATAAATAAGTAAACTTTTTTTCTGTTTATTCTTTATTCTTTTATTTGCATATTAATTAACTTATAAACTTAATTTTATGAAAAATGTATTATTATTTTGTTTGTTACTATTTGTTGGGATGATCTCGTGCACTAAAGAATCGGATGTTATCGATGAAACTGTCAAAGAATCTTCTCCTAATTTTCAATTATTTGAAAACTTTAATTCTAGTATAGGAGGACCTGCAGATGTTGGGCTTCTTCATAATGAAATACTGAGTGAAGTATATGACAGTCTGGAAGTATACATGCCGACTGTTGCATCAATCGCTAATGAGGATACGTTAGAAGCAAGACTAATTAAATATTCTGAAAAAATTGTAATTAATAGATTATATGATGTTTTAGATGGAGAGCTAACTAAATCACAAATAAAAGAGTTTATTTCGGATATGGCGGATCTTGATTTAAATTTTACTCCGGGTTCAACCGAATATAATATTTATAATGCAGCATCTGACATAATTGATTTAGCGGGAAATATTCCAATTGATACATTTAATTATAGAGTTAACAATTATTTAAATAACCTATCGTCTGTTATTACGAGTGATAGTGTTGCGATTGTTTCAATTTATATGATTGCAGAAACCGCAAAAAATTCATTTGCTTATTGGCAAGCAAATGATGAAAACTGGTTGTCTTTATTCGGACATGTAGTAATGAGAGCACCTAGACCAGGTTATAAAGGAAGAGTGCTAACCGCAGATGTTGAAGGTGCGGCTCAAGGGGCACTTGTTGGATTCTTAACTGGGGGTGTTGGTGCTCTAATTGGAGGTGTTTTGGGGGGGCCTGTTAGCTCAAGTTGGCAAGGAATAAAGGAGTATATGCAAGGTAGATAGTTAAAAGTAAATTAAACATTGGTGAATTATGAAAGAAAACTTAAAAAAACAATGGATAATTAGAACTATAATTATAACACTACCAGCATATTTTATAGTTTCAATTTTATTCGACATTATAATGAGCCGTGAATTAGACTTTTTGGGTGCAATAATTAAAGCAATTGTATTTTCGGTAGTGTTTTCTTTAATAATGGAAAGAATACAACGGAAATAAGCATTTTGCTTTAGAGAAGCACTACCAATTACTGAAGGATTATTTTAAAAGACCTTAGAGTAATAGCCTCTAAGGTCTTTTACATACAAATGACTTTCAATTTTCTATAAGCTATGTTCTATTTTTTTATCTCCCGCGATCTTACAAAAGACCTTATTCTGGATTTTAATGAGCAAATAAACATCCTATTTGGCCATGAGCCTGATATCGGGATCTATTCGCAGGCTGTCCACCAAGTGACGCCACTGCTGACAAGTGGTTAAATTCAGCATCTGGTTGAAAGGTTTTTTCAAGGTAAAACAAAGCTTTGCACCTTTCAATTCCAGGTTCGCAAATACGAAATTAACCAGTTCTCGCTTCTGTTCTGGGGTGGAATTTTGGAAGTGTTTGTTTGCTTTTGTCGCTATTTCCAGCAGATTCAGCATGGTATCCTTGAAGGCATCATCCCCGGCTCTGGCGCTTTCAATATTGTTTTCCAGTTTAATTTGCTGCTGTCTGAGTCTGGTTTTCTGAGCGGCAAAGTCCTGCCTGTTGATTGTTCCGTTCAGATGCAAGTCAACAAGGCGGTCAAGTCGGTTCTGACAGATGGTATATTCCCTGTGCCATTCGGCAGATTGTCTCCTTAAAAAAGAACGTTTCGTTTGATCTGACTGGTACAGATATCCGCGCAGATCATCACTTATATGAGGGTGTACAATGAGGTGGCGCAAAACATCACTCAGCTGATCCAGTACCTTTTCTTCTCTAACCCACATGAGTTTTTCAGGGTTCAGGGTTCCAACACCTTAGATATGTCAACTCTGCCATATCACCGATTTTATAGGTTCTTGACTTGGTGTCTGTTGTCACGGTTTTGGCTGAGATAGCACACTGAATTAGACCACGGAAAACAAATTCCTTTCCTGCGTATTGAAAGGGCTTTTTGTGCCAGCTCATCATTACATGCTGGCACTGGTCGAAGATGTCCTTGCTGTTCAGACGGTCGTAACGATGTTCGTAAATCTCGCCTTTGATCTTCATAAAGCCATGATAGAAAGGATTCTGCAATATTTTATGAATATAGGAGCGGTACAGCGGGCGACCCGAAGAACCGTATAGCCCCCAATCCTTTGTTTTTTCCACCATTTGGGTAAGTGGTTCGAGAAATGTTCTGCCATAGATCAGCTTTGAAAAATTATTCTCGTGGTTCGAGAAAGTGAAGTGACCTCTGTTCTAATTATTCTCGTGGTTCGAGAAGTGTGCCAGTAAGAAAATGAAATTCTCGTGGTTCGAGAAAATTGTCCTGGCATGAAAATTTAAATTCTCGTGGCTCGAGAAAATCCACCCACCGCCTTCTAATCCTTATTCGCCAGCTGCCCGCAAGCCGCATGGATATCCTTCCCGCGGCTTCGTCTCACAGTCACCATCACTCCCTTCTTGGTAATTGATTCGGCAAAACGATTCAGTCTTTCCTCATCGGATTTCTCGAAGGTGCCGAGACCGATGGGATTGTATTCAATAATATTGATCTTGACGGGATAGTGACGGTAAAGTTTAGATAGGTTTTCAGCGTCTTGAAGCGTGTCGTTATAATTGTGAAAAGCGATGTACTCGTATGAAATCCTGTTTCCTGTCTGTTGGTAGAAGTATTGAATCGCCTCGTGCAAGGCTTCCAAATTATTACTTTCGTTTATGGGCATCATCTCATTTCGCTTGGCATCATCTGCGGCGTGGAGAGATAGTGCGAGATTTACCTTGGTACCGTCATCCGCCATTTTTCGGATCATTTTGGCTATCCCGGCTGTACTAATCGTTATCCTTTTAGGTGACATACCCAATCCTTCCTGCCCTAATACCTCCACGCTTCTCATCACATTTTTGTAATTGAGCAGCGGCTCGCCCATACCCATGTACACGATATTGGTGAGGGGATGCTTGAAATGTTCAAGACATTGTTTATTCACGCCCACTACCTGATCATAAATTTCAGCGGCGGTTAATTGCCTTTTCAGACCCATGGTGCCGGTGGCGCAAAAGCTGCAATCGAGTGCACAGCCCACCTGCGAGGAGACACACAAGGTGCCGCGCTCATCATCGGGGATGAACACCGTCTCCACGGCGTTGCCGCCCTCGAGGCCGATCAAAAACTTGCGGGTGCCGTCGCTGGAGTCCCATTGCTGGAGCACCTCCGGCGGCCGCACCTCGGCCACCTCCGCCAACTGTCGACGCAGATCCTTGCTGATGTTGCTCATCTCGGCAAAGTCGGTGACACCCAGCTGATGTATCCACTTCAGCACCTGCACCGCCCGGAACTTAGGTTGTCCCAGACTTTCCAGGTAGGCTTCCAGCTGGCGCTGGGTCATGCCCAGCAGGTTGGTTTTGGCGGCGGTCATAGGATCAGCTGCGCGGGCAGAGCTCGCTCTCATTGAAAAAGTAGGCAACCTCGCGCGCGGCTGATTCGGGTGAATCCGAGCCGTGGACCGCGTTTTGGTCGATGCTTTGGGCGAAATCGGCCCGGATGGTTCCCGGAGCGGCGTTTTTCGGATTGGTGGCGCCCATGATCTCGCGGTTCTTCGCCAC
>CALCSX010000107.1 GCA_937894165.1 uncultured Saprospiraceae bacterium
AAATATGCATTGTATAATTATTATGACCAGTTGCATCTTTATGATTTTGACAGGAGTACCGGTCTATTATCCAATCATAGAAAAATATTCATATACCCCCAAGATTCTGTGGATCGGGATGAAATACTTTTCAGCAGTGTGGAGTGGTCTCCTAATAGCCGATTTATATACACAGCAAATTCCTTGAATCTTCATCAAGTAGATACATGGGAGGAAGATATTCAAGATGGAATTAGGCTTATAGATACCTATAATGGTACTTTAGATCCTTTTCAAACAGAAATATTCCTCATGGTGCAAGGTCCGGATTGTAAAATATATGTAAGCCCTAAGAATGGAGCTTATTCTATCCATGTGATCAATAAACCCGATGAGTTAGGAACAGCTTGTGAATTTGTACAAAATGGAATCAAGCTACCTAATACGAACAGTGGTACGCTGCCCAACTTCCCCCGATTCAGGGTGGATGAAGAAGAAAAATGTGATCCTACGCTTGTGTCAGTATTCGGACATACTGTCTATTACCGCAGGAATATAGAAGTGTACCCTAATCCATCAAGCGGCGTGTTTCATATCGAAAAGCCTGAGGATTTGGAGGAAGGAATTTTAAGGGTAATGGATCAGAATGGCAGGGAGGTATATCAGACTAAGATGGGTGGCTTGCCGCAGAATACTCAAATAGACATCAGTAATTTTCCGTCGGGCATGTATCTACTGGAGATATTCCCTGATGATAATACAGAGAGGACATTTTATAGTGCGAAGTTGAATAAGATGTAGGGGCGGGGTTGATACTATTACATTAAAGGGGATAATTTTGTTATTTTATGTCACTCACAGCTCTGATCCGTCATTACCACCTGATTGGTATCATAGCCGAATTCTTCTTTGGCTTTACGGATAAGGTTGCTGTATAATCCCTCTTTCATTTGTTTATCGCGAGAAAGTATCCAGAAGTACTTCCGGCTTGGCTCGCCAATCATAGCCCATTGGTAGTTGGGGTCGAGGTCCAGAATGTAGTAATCACCTTTGAAGGGCCAGAAGAATTGGACTTTTAGGCGTGAATTGTTGCTGCCTTCAACTGCAAATGCCTTGCCTTTAACATCTTTCATTTTTCCGTTTTTCAGGCATTTGTTGTAGACTTCAACGTAGTCTTCTTTAGGGGTGTAGGTAGCGGAGACGCAAGTACAGCCTTTTTGGAAGGAGGCGGGGATGGTAGCTATTTCGTACCAGGTGCCGCTATATTTGTCGAGATCTACTTGATCCACGGTGGAGATGGGTTGCGGCGTTTTGCAAGATAAAAGGGATATAAGGGTTAGGGTGGAGAGGATGAATAGAGTATTTTTGGTGGAAATCATGTTTGGTAGTTTGTCTTGGATTTGAGGAAAGGTTTCTTAGTATAACAAGGGATGGGGGGTGGCTGTTCATAATTCTATGTTCTAGGTTCTAGCTTCGGCTTCGCTCAGCTACCGAGGTTCTGTACTTCGACGGAGCTCAGTAACCATCGCCTATCGGCTCGTTGAGCGGCAGTGAGAACGATTCGGAGGTATGCCTTCGGCATTTTGTTTTTGGGCTCGCAAAGGCGCCGAGCCGCAAAGGTTTAGAGGGAATACCTGCGGTATCAAAAAAAATAGCATTATTATTTAAGCGCGCAAAGGTGGAGAAGCTGTGCTTCTCGGTAGGATTGCATTGCAAAATATAATATTAAAGAAAACACAATTAGATGCCTGTGGCATGTTTTCTTCTAACCACAAAATTTCCCTATAGGGCTTTGCCTGTGTTTTGATGAAAATGACTTTTGAAACCTAATTAAAAGATTTAGATCTGAAGGGGCAGATTTACAAACTTGCGTCAGCATTGAAATAGGATTGGTAAGGGATATCGCCTGCGGCAATAGTTTTTATGATCATTTTTTGGACGCAAAGCACGCGAAGGGAAGCGCAAAGCACGCGAAGGTGGGAGAAGCTGTGCTTCTCGGTGAGATGTTCTATTCAGAAAGTATTAGCACTGATACCAAAGATTATGAGATTAAATGCCAATTGCATTTATTCACAAAAAATATTCATTTATGGTGAATAGATTCACTAAAAAGATATATAAATGGTGAATAGATTCACTAAAAAGATATATAAATGGTGAATAGATTCACTAAAAAGATATATAAATGGTGAATACAACAAGTATTCAGACAATATTAAATGAGGGGCAGCTAAAATAATTCAATTTCTAATCTATTCCTAGGAGCTTGTGGGTCTGCAGGCTCAGCTTCCAGCGTGGATGATCCATGCAGTATTTAACTGTTTGTTGGGTATTGAACTCACGGTCGAGGTTGTCCATAGGCTGTAGATAGAAGTGGTCGAAGTCGAGATGGGCATATTTCTCAGGCTCAGCGTCAGCTTGGGGGTAGATGAGTTTCAGTTCGTCTCCTCGGGTAATGATGATCTCAGTGTTAGCTTTGGGGCTGATACATATCCAGTCGAGATTGGATGGGAGGGTGAGGGTGCCATTGGATTCGACGGCTGTAACGAATCCCGCTCGCTTGAAGTTCTCGATAAGTTCCTCGTCAAGTTGAAGGGCCGGTTCTCCACCGGTAAAGACGATGTATCGGAAATCAGCATTCTCGAGTTGCGGGAATAAGCGGGAGGCTTGCTCTACTAATTCCTCAGCAGTATATACGCCACCGTTCTGACCATCGGTCCCTACAAAATCGGTGTCGCAGAATTGACAAACTGCAGAGGCTCTTCCGGATTCCAGTCCATTCCAAAGATTACAACCTGTAAAACGGCAAAAGATAGCAGGTCTGCCGCTTTGAGCGCCTTCACCCTGCAGTGTATAAAACATTTCTTTGATTTTATAGTTCTTTATCCTCGCCAAAGCCTATTTTTGCACAAATGTAAGGAATCTCTGTCATATGAACTCAATTTTTAAAGTAGGTAGTACCGTAAAGCTCAAACATACCTTCGAAAACGCTGAAATAGTCGAGGTTTTCGAGGATGGCATGTTGCTTGTCCTTATTGCGGGGGAGCGGGAGCCCATCCCGGTGGATCCTGAGAATATATTAGACAGCAAGAATCTAAATCAATTAATTCCGCAGAAGGAGAAGGGCTATGACAGTCATATTCCTTTCGAAACATATGGATTCAAGCATCATTTTCTTCATGCCAAGCCTTGTGAGGGGGAGATGGGTTTCAAGTATTTTGAGTTGTATTTTGCGAATATTTCTTCGGCAAAATTAAGTGCGGATTGCCGGTTTACAGTAGGGAACTTGACTGTGTTTAAAGGTTTGAAGATTTTGGAGAAGGCTTCTTTCAATTATCTGTGTTCCTTTAAATATGATGATTTGAGTTCCCAGATGATTTTCACCTGCGATGCCCGACCGATGACGGCAAAGGGGACTGGAGGAGCCGAAAAATATGAATTGAAGTTGAAGGGGACCCGATTTTTTAAGAATCTGGATAAATATTACCCGCTGCCTTTGGATGGCTATTCCTTCGATTTGGTCAATCTACAGGTGAGTAAGGATACGATCGACATAAAAACCTACACAGAAGCCAAGAAGAGCGAGAATAATGTGCAGAAAGAGTCAGTAGTGCCTCATGAAGTTATCAAGGTAAATCAGTACAGATCCAAAAAATTGGCGGAATTCAACCGAGAGCTGGATTTGCATATTGAGAAGTTGACGGACAAGCATTCGTCGATGAATAACGGACAGATTTTAAAATTGCAGTTGGATACCTTTCAGAGGTTTTTGGAGGATGCCGTTATAATTGGAATTGACAGGGTTTTTGTCATCCATGGCATCGGAAAGGGGAAATTAAAGAATGAGATTGCAGCGATTTTGTTTCAGCATCCGGAGGTGAAGACATTTGTTAATGAGTTTCATCCGAGGTATGGTTTTGGGGCGACGGAGATTATATTTAAATAATTACGAATTACGAATTAAAAATTACGATATGTTGTTTCTAATTTGGTTCATGTGTGCGACCGCCTCCGGGGTTGTGACGATGGGGTGATTAGATTTCTAACATAGATTGACCTCATCCGAGGTCATGGGAGAATTTGTAGGTTTTGTTTATAAATATAAAATTGCACCAGGTGTTGTTCAACTCCCTGCGGAGTTGGAAGATTTTTGTAGTTAACCCCGAGTTGCAGCCGAGTCCGGCTTTACTCGGGGTTATTGATATTAAACTCCTACGGAGTTACGAGGTGGTCAATGTCCTTTTTTTAGAATGGGTTCTACCCATTCTTGAGATATTACGCCCCTGCTGAAAGGGCTAATAATTATTTTTGAACCTATTTTTCTTCATATTATACATTTTTTATTATGAATCCATCTTCTCTTCTCACTTCACCCGCATCAGGGATAGGAATGGTGAAGCTTGCAAAGCGGAAGTGCGATAGCACCGCAGCCATGGATAGCCCGGTCACCGTCACGAGAATAGACCGCATAGGTCTGTGAGATATGAATGGGAATAGGAAAATTACTTTTCATATTGGAAACAGACGGTGAGATGCCCTAAAAATTATAAATTTAAAGGCTGATAGAGTGCTTTTCAAAAGAATTTTAGTCCATATTTCCAATATTTCATGGTTTTTAGTTTAATTTGTACTTTGTACAATAAGTACCCCATGAGTGGCGAAAATATTGTATATTAGCAAGCTTAGTCAAGATTTTTAAAAGGTAGCGATATGAAAAAGGGATTTATTTTTGATCTGGATGGGGTGATTGTGGACACGGCGCATTTTCATTATTTAGCATGGAAAAAGGTGGCTGAAGAGGTGGGTTTTTCCCTGACAGAGGAGTTAAATGAGGAGTTAAAGGGGGTATCGCGCGTAGATTCTTTGAAGCGAATTCTGGAATGGGCGAAGGTGGAAGTGGAAGAGGAGCAGTTTGAAGCGATGATGCAAAGAAAGAATGAGGATTATTTGGCCTATATAGCTAACTTGAAAGCGGATGATATTTTGCCGGGCATTCAAGCGTTTATAAGTCAAGCTAAGGCGAAGGGGATTCCACTTGCCATTGGATCGGCGAGTAAGAATGCTCCGGGAATTCTCGCAAGTGTTGGACTCGCTGAGCATTTCGATGTTATCATCGATGGTAATGAAGTTTCTATAGCAAAACCTGATCCGGAAGTGTTTCTAGTGGCGGCATTAAGAATGCAAATGCCGGTAGCCGATTGTATTGTTTTCGAGGATTCAGCCGCCGGTATTGAAGCGGCTAATACTGCCGGAATGACCTCTGTCGGGGTCGGCGATCCTCAGGTGTTGAAGGATGCAGATTTTGTATTTCCGGGTTTCGAGAATATGAACATTGATATGTTTATCGAAGATTAATATTTTATTATTTGGTAAAAATAATAATAAACACTATAAATAAATACATTTTAATGAATCAAAGATATATTGTTCCGAATGAATGGTCTATAATAGAAGAAGGCTTTGATAAAGCCAGAGTCAAGGCTTCAGAAAGTTTGTTTAGTTTAGGCAATGGAGCAATGGGTCAGCGAGCCAATTTTGAGGAGACATATACCGGTCCAACTTTTGAGGGATCCTATATCGCCGGTGTGTACTATCCGGATAAGACAAGGGTTGGGTGGTGGAAAAATGGTTATCCCGAATATTTCGCCAAGGTATTGAATGCACCTAACTGGATAGGCATTGATGTTGAAATAAATGGTGAAAAATTAGATTTAAATAC
>CALCSX010000108.1 GCA_937894165.1 uncultured Saprospiraceae bacterium
ACAAATTATCAATTGATCTAAAAATAAAATTTGATTAATTCTAAAATTGAGCTAGAAGCTCGCAGCTAGAGGCTCGCAGCTTTTCAAATAAAAATCTTCTAAATGAAAAAACGAAATACATACCTAAACTTATCCAAAACCCTCATAGTCGGAATAGTATTCTTGGGGATAGTAACAAGCTCTTCTTCCTGCAATAAAGAAAAAAAAGAAGCCAAACATCGAGATGTAGTAACTGCTACTATCAACGGTCAGTCATGGAAAGCCGAATGTGAAGAATCTCCTCCATTCGGATGTATTATTGCGGATTTACAGTATTATCCGGAAACGGGAGCCTTTGAATTAGCAACTAGTAATATTTCTAGGGACACGGGTCTCCAAGTTGTTTTAAGGGAAATATTTGACCAAGGTATTTATAGAATTAATGACAATCTACAATGTGGCATCATTGTAAAAGATGATTTTTGTGGGAGGCAAGGACACTTTATAGATGAAAAAGATCCTCAAGAGATAGAAATTATTCGGATTGATAATGAGAATAAGATTATAGAAGGCAGATTCCATTTTATAGGACATGATACGAAATGCGGAAGTGAGCCGGTATATGTGACCAATGGTTATTTCAAGGTGAGATATCGTCCGTGAAATATTAAACGATTTTTTTATTTTATAGAAGTAGAAAATAAAAAGTGGTTTCCCTATAAATAAGAAAACCACTTTTTTCAATAGTAAAAAATTCATTTATATATGCATCAATTCCTTCTCCTTCACATCCACCATAGCATCAGTCTTAGCGATGTATTCGTCAGTGAGGGACTGGACTTTGTCTTCGCTTCTCTTGCCGGCATCTTCAGGGTAGCCGTCCTTGACAGCTTTCTTGATGACATCGAGGATATCTCGTCTGCTGGTTCTTATGCTTACCTTGCAGTCTTCGCCGAAGGATTTACTCATCTTCACCATGTCCTTTCTTCTTTGTTCGGTCAAAGGTGGTATGGATAGGCGAACTACCTCGCCGTCGTTCTGAGGGGTAATGCCCAGATTGGCTTCAAAAATAGCTTTTTCGATAAGGGAAATGGTGCTTTTCTCCCAAGGTTGGATAACAATCGTCCTGGAATCGCTGGTCGTAACTGAAGCGACTTGGTTGACGGGTGTAGGTGTTCCGTAATAATTCACTTTTATTCCTGCCACCAATGAAGGACTAGCCTTTCCTGTTCTGACCTTCAATAATTCATTTTCTAGGTGCTCCATAGCTTTGTTCATGGCTTCTGTTGCCTCCATAAAAGCTAAATCTATAGTTTCCTGATCCATTTTTATAAGTTTTGTTTTCTAATTTAGGCTTACTGAAATTAATCAACAATTAATCTCGGCTTCCCGCAAATTTCATCACAAGATAAAGTAATAATACCAAAGATGAAAGCGCAGCCGCCACATATGTCATCGCAGCCCACTTAAGGGCGTCTTTCGCCCCTTCCTGCTCAGCTCCTCTGGTGATTCCGGTATTTTCCAACCAAACTAATGCGCGATTACTGGCATCAAACTCAACAGGCAAAGTTACAAAGGCAAAAAGTGTAGTAACTCCGAAAACAGCAATGGTAATCAACAAAATGGTCGGATTGCCCTGAGAGCCGAAAAGTCCCAATGCAAATAGCAATAAATATTGTTGCAAAGATGCCGCTACCTGCACCACCGGCACTATCGCAGACCTGAATTTCAACATTGGATAAGCCGTAGCATGTTGTACTGCGTGTCCACATTCATGCGCTGCTACTGCGGCGGCTGAAACTGATCTGCTGTCATAGACAACTTCCGATAAATTGACCGTTTTGTCCCCGGGATTGTAGTGATCGGTCAACATTCCTTTAGCAGGAAGTACTTTTACATCATAAATGCCATAATAATGTAACATTTCCTCCGCAATTTCCTTTCCGGATTTTCCGGATGATGTCGGCATTTGGCTGTAGCGTGCAAACTTATTCTTTAAAGTGCTGCTTACGTACATACCAATCAAACTCATAATCCCTGCTATAATTATATAGCCCATATATCCACTTAACATATTTCTATTGTTTTAAATCATTTAATTATTTCAAAGCCGGTGTAAGCGTGCAATGCTTTCGGAATTCTAATTCCTTCCTCCGTCTGATGGCATTCCATCATAGAAGCTAATATTCTCGGAAGTGCGAGTGCTGAGCCGTTCAAAGTATGTGCCAGAATTGACTTGCCGTTTTCATCTTTGTAACGGAGTTTCAATCTATTGGACTGATAGGTCTCGAAATTAGAAACGGAACTTACTTCCAGCCATCGCTTCTGTGCCACACTAAACACTTCAAAGTCATAGGTCATCGCAGATGTGAATCCCATATCACCACCGCATAAACGCAAAATGCGGTATGGAAGTTCCAGTTTTTGTAAAAGGCCCTCCACATGCGCCAGCATTTCGTGTAGGTGATCGTAAGATTTGGTGGGGTGGGCAAATTGCACTATCTCCACTTTATCAAATTGGTGTACTCTGTTCAATCCCTTCACATCTGCTCCATAAGAGCCGGCTTCCCTTCTGAAACAGGGCGTGTAAGCCGTTAATTTTATGGGGAATTCGGTTTCTTTGAGAATAACATCTCTGTAGATGTTCGTTACCGGAACTTCTGCCGTAGGTATAAGATATAGATTGTCCAGGGTCGCGTGATACATCTGCGCTTCTTTGTCGGGCAATTGACCGGTAGCACGCGCAGATTCCTCATTCACCATGATAGGTGGTTGAATCTCTTCGTATCCTGCCTTGGTGTTTTCGTCGAGAAAGAAATTGATGAGTGCTCGCTGAAGTTTAGCGCCCCGACCTTTGTAAACAGGGAAACCTGCACCTGTTAATTTTACACCTAGTTTGAGGTCGAAAATGCCATATTTGTCAGAGAGCTCCCAGTGCGGCAAGGCTCCTGCGTGCAATTCCGGGAAGGGGCTGTCCCAATCCTTGTAAACTTCGTTGTCCTCGGCGCTCTTGCCGGCCACAACTTGTGTATGAGGGATGTTGGGAGTAGCGTAGAGCAATTCATCAATGGCGGTCAGCACTTCCTTGTGTCTGTCCTCTAGATTTTTAGAAGCTTCTTTCTTTTCTGCCACCTGAGCTTTCAAGATATCGACTTCATTGATGTTTTTCTGCTTGAATAGTTCTCCTATTTGCTTTGACAAGCTATTAATTTCTGCTAATAAACCATCTGATTCTTTCTGCAATTGTTTGCGGAGGTCATCGAGATTGAGGATTTTTTCCAATTGATCTTCGGGATCGGGGAAATTCCGCTTTTTCAGGCCTTCGATACAAGCGGCGGTATTGTCTCTAATTTTTTGGATTTCCAACATAGTAAATGAGTTTATTAGCAGGGGTGAACCATATATTTTGCAAATATATAATTCTTCTTATTAAATAGGTAGAGAGTTGGTGGAGATCGACGTGATATTTTTGAAATGGCGGGTAGAGAAGAGACTTATGCAAGATAAAGCAGTTTGTGTGTTCAACTCCCTACGGAGTTGGAGGACTGTGTTACTTTTACCCCGAGTTGCAGCCGAAGCGGCTTTACTCGGGGTTATTCATATTTAACTCCTACGGAGTAGTCATTTCAACGCAATCTTAAAAGGAAAATTCATCCTCGAATCGTAACCAAGTTGAGTCAGATTAAGTGTTCAACTCCCTACGGAGTTGGAGGACTGTGTTACTGTTACCCCGTTTGCAGCCGAAGCGGCTTTACTCGGGGTTATTGATGTTTTACTCCTACGGAATAGTCTGGTGAACACGATTTCAAAATAATAAATGAATTCTATGAGACTAATGAAAGATTAAGCAATTTGCGTGTTCAACTCTCTACGGAGTTGGAGGATCGTGTTTTTGCTACCCCGTTTGCAGCCGAAGCGGCTTTACTCGGGGTTATTGATGTTTTACTCCTACGGAATAGTCTGGTGAACACGATTTCAAAATAATAAATGAATTCTATGAGACTAATGAAAGATTAAGCAATTTGCGTGTTCAACTCTCTACGGAGTTGGAGGATCGTGTTTTTGCTACCCCGTTTGCAGCCGAAGCGGCTTTACTCGGGGATATTGATGTTGAACTCCTACGGAGTAGTCTTATAAACACGATCTCAACATGAAAATTAATTTCTATATTTCAAGATTGTTTTTTTTGTCTCACAAAATGTCCTTCAAGGCTTAAGTCTGCGCTTTGAAAAATATCTTTTTAAAAATTCCGGCAGACTTTGAAGAGAATTGAAATGTTTTGAAGCCATGGAGTATCCAAACGGAAAATTGTCCCTACTTTATTAAGATAATAACATGAGATAATAAGTTTGTGCGGAGGCACAAGTTGCAAACTTGCGCCAGCATTGGGTCGGGAAGTAAAGTTTTGATATTTCCTGCAGATTACACAGATTTCCGCAGAGGTTTTCTAGATGCTTTTAGCATGGGATTTATGACTCCTAAAGGCACTGAGTTGAAAAAGGGACTTGGACTCTTAAAGTGCGGAGAGGGACAAAGTTAAGCTTTTTAATTTTTGAGATTTTTTGTCTCAATCAAATTAGGTGCTTGACCACTTCATCCGCATCAGGGGGAGGAGCGAGCACGCAGTAAAGCATATCACCCGGTGACGAGCGCCGTAGCTTAGCGGAGGAAGATCGGCAGATGCCCAAAATATATGTAAAGAAGATAATATTCTTAATAAATTGTTATTAGCGAGATTTATTTCATAAGGAAAAGAAATAAATTTTGTATCTTGCATAGTATTATTGATACAAGCCCGCCATACGAAATACGTTTTTTTATAAAAAAATAGCATTTACTTAGTATTTATAAAAAATAGCTTTATTTTTGCGGCGAAGTTCAATTCAAACACAATTCACAACATTTAATATTTTAACGGGTAATTTCGAACTGCAAAGTCCAGAAAATTATTTTTTTCCAAAAATATTTAATTGCGTTTTATATATAATCTTAGATGTGGTGAGTTTTTATAAGTTTTTTATTAATTATTTAGATGAGGGTAAATCCGGAGAGGCTTGGGAGAGAGTTTTTGGTGCGTAATTTTTTCAAAAATCACAAATCTATCAGTTAGCTGAATATAAAATCAGGAAGAGCAACAGTGCTTCGATCGATTTATTTATAAGTTATAAACCATTTTTTGAATTAAGAAAAATTAGAGGGCAGTTGATGCATATTTCAATGCCAAAAAAAATAAAGAAATAGATGAAATACGATATTCTTCAATTGAATGATATGATGGTGCCGGAGCTGAAGGACATAGCTGAGAAGTTAAATGTAAAAGGCTTCAAACGGATGACCAAAAAGGATCTGATTTATAATATCCTCGATGAGCAAGCTGTAAAAGATTCCGCTCCTCAAGATTCTAAAAATAAAGTAGAGGAGTCAAAAGCTTCTTACACTTCCGAAAAGCCAAGTAAGCCGGCGCCCAAGCATGCCCCTCGCGCCGAAAGACCAAAGACAGAAACTAAAGAGGTTGAGGAGAAAGCCGCTGAGCCCAAACCGGAACCAAAACCGGCGCTCAAGCCTAACAGAGAAAAACGACCTGCAAAAAATGAGACTTTAGAAACGAAGGAAAATACTGATAACAAGTCAGGTGAAGAGGTGAAAAGCACTCAGACTGAAAAGAAATCAGAGAATCCTCGTCATGAACCAAGAAAGCAAAATTTTCCAAAGGATCCGGGTAGCAGAGATGAAAACAGAAACAGAGGGGGAGAAAATATTCAAAAAGAAAATGTCAGTAAAGAAAGTGCCGAACAGACACCGGAGCCGAAGCCTGAGCCAAAGCCTGAGCCAAAACCGGCCTTCAGAAAGGATCTTCAAAATAGAAATAGGACGCACGGACTGAACAATGATGAGAAAAGATCAGAGGAGAAGCAGGAACAAGGTCCACCGCAGCCGCGATTTAACATCGATCTTGATGGGGTTATCGAAGGTGAAGGCGTTTTAGAAATGATGAATGATGGGTATGGATTTTTGAGATCTGCCGATTATAATTACTTATCGTCACCTGATGATGTATATATTTCACCTTCCCAGATCAAACTTTTCGGTCTTAAAACGGGTGATACAGTGAGAGGTGCTGTAAGACCACCAAAAGAGGGGGAAAAATATTTTGCTCTCCTTAGAGTTTCCCGAATTAATGGTTTGGAGCCTCAAATGGTAAGGGATAGAGTTCCCTTTGATTATTTGACACCTTTATTTCCTACGGAGAAATTTTCCTTGTCATCGAAGTCAAGAGATTACGGTAATAGATTAATAGATTTATTTACTCCGATCGGAAAGGGGCAGCGGGGGCTAATAGTTGCGCCACCTAAGACAGGAAAGACATTCTTGTTGAAGGATATAGCCAATGCGATAGCTGCGAATCACCCGGAAGTTTACCTTATCGTATTATTGATCGATGAGCGACCGGAAGAGGTAACTGATATGAAGCGTTCGGTAAATGCGGAAGTGGTAGCTTCTACTTTCGATGAACCTGCGGACAATCACGTACGAGTAGCGGGAATGGTGCTGGAGAAAGCCAAGAGATTGGTAGAATCAGGACACGATGTTGTAATTCTATTGGATTCTATAACTCGACTTGCGAGAGCATATAATACTGTAGCACCTGCTTCAGGTAAGGTGTTGTCAGGTGGTGTGGAGGCAAATGCGCTTCAGAAACCTAAGAAATTCTTCGGTGCAGCGAGAAATATTGAAGATGGAGGATCATTAACTATTTGTGCCACAGCATTGATAGATACCGGGTCAAAAATGGACGGCGTTATCTTCGAAGAATTCAAGGGTACAGGTAATATGGAGCTTCAATTGGACAGAACGCTTGCCAATAAGAGGATGTATCCTGCTGTGGATCTTACCAAATCCAGTACAAGAAGAGACGATCTCTTGTTAGATAAAGAAACGCTACAGAGAATGTTTATCCTGAGAAATCATCTTGCGGACATGAAGCCTGAGGAGGCAATGGACTTCTTGATGAAATTCATGAGAACGACATCGTCTAATGAAGAGTTCTTGGCGAGCATGAATGGCTAGGAAAAGCTATTATTTCAAAACAATAGTATAATAATTATACATTTTATTTGGTTAATTAAATTTTAGTAATTAATTTTGTCCCGCTTTAGAAAAAAGAAGAACAGAATAAAACAGCATAATAATGAAACGTACATTTCAACCATCAAGAAGAAGGAGAGCTAACAAACACGGATTTAGATCTAGAATGAGTACCAAAAATGGTAGAAGAGTGTTAGCAAGACGAAGAGCTAAGGGAAGAGCTAAGCTTACGGTTTCAGATGAAAAGCATGTGAAGTAGGATTTAATTCTATATAGATATATCAAATGCGATCCACAATTGTTTGAGGGGTCGCATTTGTTGTTTATGCCAAATTTTATTCATCTTTTTTATAAATCTTTATATTTTCAAAAAGCCATATCTTTGGATTTCTTACATTATAGTTCCCTCAAAAAATAATTTTTTTGCAGGTGCTATTTTTGAATCTATCAATAATACATTTAAAGGTGACAGGAGGCAAATTCAGGAAAGAGGAGCGTTTGAAAAGTGCAAAAAAGATTCAGTCTTTATTTGTCAGCGGGAAAAGTTTGTTTAAATTTCCAGTCAAATTGGCTTACCGAATAGAAAATCCGGAGGAAGGTGGGCGAACTGAGATAAAAGCTGCTTTTTCTGTTCCTAAGAAAAGAATAAAAAAAGCTGTCGATCGCAATAAAGTGAAGCGGCGAATGCGGGAAGCTTATCGTTTGAATAAAATGGTGTTGTGGGATGATGTAGAAGGAGAAGTGATTAATATTTCTCTAATGTGGATTTATGTTTCGGAGGAGATTCTAGATTATTCGGTTGTAGAAAAAGCCATTAAAGATTTGATAAGGCAGTTGCAAGTTAAGGAGCTTTCAACGAAGGCAAAATTGGAATAAATGAAAGCGTTATTTGGGATTTTATTTTTTTTAGTGATATTGGTTGCAACTGAGGCAGAAGGACAACAGGTGCTAGAGGTCGTGACATTCAGCAAAGTAAAGACTAAGAAGTACAATCTTGGAGCTGAACTGACTTACGAATTGAGGGATGAACCGGGGCGTTGGTACACGGGGACATTAGATGGATTTGATTTGGATAATAATCAGGTGATGATAGGATTAAACACGGTAGCGGTTGATAATATAGCTGCTTTCAGACAAAAAGCGATCTTACCAAGTATCGTTTCAAAATTCATGATGCTTTCGGGCTTGTCAAGCATAATTGCCATAGTTTTTACGCCGGGTATACCTACAGCACAATTTGTCAACTGGATCTATATCAATGCCGGTTTAATTGTTGCGGGATTTACAATGGACAGATTGTGGCGGTATAAAAAGGTGCGTTTTGGTGAGAAGAGGATGTTAAGGCTTTTGGATCTTACATTTTATCCTACGAATGATATGCGATTTAAACAATAGCTCATTGATTTCACAAACAATGCAAAATTATCGAATGTTATAAATGTTGAAGACATAAAATATTCAAAGAAAATGAAAGTAGAACAAATATATACAGGATGTCTGGCTCAGGGAGCCTATTACATTGAGAGTGAAGGGGAGGCTGTGGTAATTGATCCATTGAGAGATATAAAACCCTACTTACAAAGAGCGGAATCCTCTGGAGTGAAGATAAAATATGTTCTGGAGACACATTTTCACGCAGATTTCGTATCGGGACATGTGGATTTAGCGAAGGCTGCAGGTGCAGAGATTATTTTTGGCCCCAACGCACAGCCCGGTTATCATGCGCATATCGCTAAGGATGGGGAGGAATTGCAGGTGGGAAGGGTAAAAATTCAAGTTTTACATACTCCGGGACACACCTTAGAAAGTACATGTTATCTTTTGAAAGATGAAAGTGGGAAGGATTATGCTATTTTTACAGGGGACACATTATTTATCGGGGATGTGGGCAGGCCGGATCTGGCTCAGAAGGCTTCTGCAGATTTGAGCAAGGAGAAATTAGCGACATATTTATACAGGTCTTTAAGAGAGAAAATAATGACTTTGGAAGATGAGGTAATCGTGTATCCGGGTCATGGCGCGGGGAGTGCATGCGGTAAGAAAATGAGCAAGGAGACGGTGAGTACGATAGGGGAGCAGAAAAAATCAAATTATGCTTTAAGGGGCGACATGTCAGCAGATGAGTTTGTTAATGAGGTTTTGGATGGATTGGAGGAGCCGCCGGCATATTTTCCGGAGAATGTAATGATGAATATCAGCGGATATCAAAATATAGATGAAGTAATTGGAAAGGGGATGAACGCCTTGGAGGGCAGGGAATTTGAGGTTCTTGCCAATGAGGTGGGGGCTTTGGTATTGGATACGAGGGCGCCGGAGGTTTTTGCAGAGGGTTTTGTGCCCGGATCTATCAATATTGGTATAGATGGTGGTTTTGCACCTTGGGTCGGCACTTTGATACCTGATATCAAGCAGGCTATTTTAATTGTGGCTGATAAAGGCAGAGAAGAAGAGGTTGTGACCAGGCTGGCGAGGGTTGGCTATGATAATACGATAGGATTTTTAAAAGGAGGAATAGAGGGCTGGCAGGGTGAGCTGGAAACTATAAAATCCATAAATGCGGAGGAACTTGCGGAGAAATTGCAAGAAGAAACAATTGATCTTATCGATGTGCGTAAGGAGTCGGAATTTTCCGGGGGACATGCGACAGTTGCAAGAAATCTGCCTTTGGATCAGATCAATAAAAATATGGCAGCTTTTGATAAAGATAGGATTCAGTATATTCATTGTGCGGCGGGTTACAGATCTATGATTGCAGCTTCGATTTTAAAATCCAGGGGTTTTGATAATATTATTAATATTAGTGGCGGATATAAAGACATTTCAAATGCCGGTATTGAACTCAGCCATCAGGAATATCCAAGTAATATGTCTTGATTGCCGAAGGGGAAAGGATTTAACTTTAACTTAACTACTTTCCCATCGGAATTAGCGTTAACATGATTAAAATACAGAAGATGATCAAATTTATTATAACAAGTTTTCTCTTTCTCATAGCTATATCCACGATTTATTCTCAAGGTCAGGATCCGGAAGCGAAAGCACTTTTGAATCAAATAGAGAAAAAATATCCGGTCAGCAAGGCTTTGGAGAGTGATTTTGTATTCACTATGAAATATCCGCAAGAGGAACCGGTGGTTCAGAAGGGCAAGATGTGGCAGATGGGAAGTAACTATTATGTGGAGACTGAGAATTATATTTTTCAGAGCGACAGCAAATCTGCCTATGTGATTAATAAAGTGAATAAAGAAGTATATATCAATAATATCAATACTGATGGAGAACTTTCTTCACCCGCAGAAATTCTCACCTTTTATAAAAAGGCTAAATACGACTATATCTTAATGCCCGATCAGCAGGAACATCCTAATTTGACATTGATCGAATTTAAGCCTGAAGACAGGGAGTCAGCTTATTTTAAGGTAAAAATGTTCGTTAATAAGGCTGAATCCAGACCTGTTATAATACAATTATTTGAAAAGGATGGCAGTCGCTACACACTTGAAATCTCTAAGATTAATGTTACTTCGACTATTGATGGAGAGAAATTTGTATTTAATAAGACAAAATATCCCAGTTTTCTCATTGAAGATTTGAGAATTGACTGATCTTTTTGTAACTACTCACATTCGATCAATTTCAATTTAAAAATGTTAATTTTCCGTGATACTTCATCTCTTTTCTCATCAATAGCGCTGCTATTAATTCAAAAAGTATCTTCGTCTGACGAAAAATTAACTATTTTTACCTTTTGAAAGCATCTACGTGAGTAGTTACATTTTTTTTTTAAATAGATAGACGAAAACAGTTTGATCTCGTTATAGGAGTGAGATGAAATAGTATTAAGTTATTATAATTCAAAAGAAAAGATTAATTTTGTGCCCTTATGATAAATAGTTTATTCAAGTATATATCGGTTTTGACTTTGTTAGTGGTTCTATTCTCATGTAAGGGGGAGTTCGAGCGCGTGCGAGCAAGCGGAGATCCTCAGTTCATTTTGGCTAAGGCTAATGAGTATTTTGATAAGGAGGAGTATTTGAAAGCACAGACATTGTATGAGCAGGTTCTTACAAGTTTCAGAGGAAAGGCGGAAGCGGAGCAACTATATTTTAACTACGCGAATACACATTACAATCTGGGAAATTATGTTTTATCGGCATTTTACTTCTCCAGTTTTTCTGAGACCTTCCCGGCAAGTTCTAGAAGAGAAGATGCAGCCTTTATGTCTGCTTACAGCAATTATTTGCTCTCGCCGGAGCCTGCCTTAGACCAGGCTGCGACTTTACAAGCTATCGCTGAATTTGAGACATTTGCTAACACGTATACACAATCCTCACGAATTGCTGAAGTGAATAATTTGATCGATGTAATGCGAGCCAAGTTAGAATTAAAGGCTTTCAGATCGAGTAAATTATATTACGATATGAAGCAGTATCAATCTGCTTCAAGAGCATTTAAGAACTTGCTTCAAGAATATCCCGAGACGAAAAAGGTGGATGAAATCCGATATTTGATCGTGAAAAGTGCCTATCTAATGGCGAAGAATAGTGTGATAAGTCGTCAAGAAGAGCGCTACGAAGAAGTGCTAAAGGAATATAACAATTACAAGAATAAATTAAGTACCACATCATACAATAATGAAGTTGTCAGTATGGTGAAGGATTCAGAATCAAGACTAAAATATTTAAAAAATGGCTGATATTAGAACAAGAGTTCAAACAATCGATGCGAATTGTAGTGCTAGAGACGTGACAGCTATGGCTGCACAAACGGGCAATATTTATGAAACTTTAGCAATCATTTCGAAAAGAGCGAAACAATTGCAGGTGGATATTAAGCATGAGCTTAGAGAAAAGCTTGAAGATTTTGCAGTGACTTCCGACACTATCGAGGAGATCCACGAGAACAAAGAACAGATAGAGATATCTAAATTCTATGAAAAATTGCCTAATGCTCCTTTGATTGCTACTGAAGAGATGATCACAGGCGAGCTTACTTATAGATATCCTGAACAGGAGACGAAGTATTAGGAGAATTCTTCAACAAAAATTTAAAATACTGCCATGGATTCCAATGTCTTACATAATAAGAAAATTGTATTGGGAATCTCCGGCAGTATTTCTGCTTATAAGTCTGCATTCCTAGTTAGACTTTTAGTAAAGCAAGGAGCGGTAGTGAAGGTGGTTATGACTCCATCTGCCACTGCTTTCATTAGTCCACTTACACTTTCCACTTTAAGCAATAATGAGGTTATGACCGGTATAGCTACAGATGGTCAGTGGAACAACCATGTAGAGTTGGGCATGTGGGCAGATTTAATTCTAATGGCTCCCTTGTCAGCCAATACTTTGGCTAAAATGGCGGGCGGGATTTGTGATAATTTGTTGTTAGCGGTTTATTTGTCTGCAAAATCTCCCGTTTTTGTTGCCCCGGCTATGGATCTTGATATGTGGGGTCATCCTTCTACGAAAAGAAATATCGAAACTTTACAATCTTTTGGAAATAGGATTATCCCGGTAGGTCATGGGGAATTAGCCAGCGGGCTGGTAGGCGACGGGAGATTGGCAGAGCCGGAGGAAATCGTTGAACATTTGAAGCTGTATTTCGCTAAGCAAAAGTCGCGATTAGCGGGCAAGCATTTTTTGATTACAGCAGGTCCAACCTATGAAAATATCGACCCAGTAAGATTTATAGGCAATGCTTCTTCCGGTAAAATGGGTCTTGCTCTAACTAAAGAATTATTGGTTCGAGGAGCACGGGTGAATTTGATTCTGGGCCCGGTTAATGAAATGGTCCCTCAGCATCCGGAGCTCACAGTAGATCGAGTACGAACAGCGGGTGAGATGGCTGAAAAATCCCTTCAAAATTATGCTGATAAAGATGGGGCAATATTGGCTGCTGCCGTATCCGATTTTACTCCATCTAAGGTTTTAGATCAAAAATATAAGAAGCAGTCAGGGGAAGATAAATGGTCAATTGACCTTGTCAAAACCAGAGATATTGCGGCAGAATTAGGAAAATTGAAGATAAATAACCAAATAAATATTGGATTTGCCCTCGAGACGAATGATGAAGAGGTGAATGCTCAAAAAAAATTAAAGACTAAAAATCTGGATTTTATCGTTCTAAATTCGATGAATGAAACGGGAGCCGGATTTGGAGTGGATACCAATAAAGTCACTATTTATAAGAATGATGGAGAGCGGATTAATTTTGAATTGAAATCTAAGCAGGAGGTGGCTTCAGATATTGTTGATGAACTGGAAAAATATTTTTAATATGAGATTATTTACTAAAGTTGCTTTTTTAATTTTATTGACGGGGTTTTCGATGAATGCATTGAAAGCTCAAGTGTTTAATACAGTGGTGGAAGTAGCAGCACCGGGATTGCAGATTTCTGATCCTCAAGTAGTACAGAGATTGAAAACCAGCATTCAAGAGATGATGAATACGACACAGTGGAGCGATGATGAATTTCTGGAGGAAGAGCGGATTAATTTAAATATTTTTTTGACATTAGAAACGGAAGTTTCTGCTTTTAACTTTTCAGGAAATTTACAAATTAAAGCTACACGACCGGTATTTGGCAGCGAGTACAATACGACGGTTTTTGCTCATCTGGACAAGGATATAGGATTTTTCTTTGATGATACCCAACCTATCCAATATTTTGAAAATAATTACGTCAACAATCTGGCGCATATTTTGGCTTATTATTCTTACTTGATTTTGGGCTTTGATTATGACAGCTATTCAGAAATGGGAGGAGATCCTTACTTTAATCAAGCACAAACTGTAATTTCCACGGTTCCACAAAACGTTACCGGCGCTTATAAGGGGTGGGTAGCCACAGATGGAGTTAGAGCAAGATTTTTTATTTTAGACAATATTTTGAATCCTCGTGCTAAGCCCTTTAGAGTTGGGATGTATGAATACCACAGATTGGGATTGGATTTCATGCATGCTGATCCCTTGACGGCCCGTATTAATATTGAGGCAGCGATGGAAAAAATTGGCCAGACGAATAAGGAGATTCAGAATTCTGTGATTATACAAGTTTTTAATAGCAGCAAGACAGATGAATTGCGGGAGATATTCCTTCCGGCTGATAGAGAATCCAGGTCAAAGATCTATAATATTATGACCAAGATAAATCCTTCGGGTCTTTCAAACTATAGGCAATTGAATACTTTGTAATTTAAAATTAATTTTAGTGAAGAGAGTGGCTGTTTTTGCTTCCGGGACAGGATCCAATGCATTGAATTTGATTTCATATTTCAAGGAATCTTCAAGCGTCGAAATTGCTGTTTTATATTGTGATAATCCGCGGGCTGGGATCCTGAATAAGCTAAAGGGCGAAGATATCACGATTCGAAATATTTCAAGAAAGCAGGTTTCTATTGATGGCATGTATTTGTTAAATCTCTTGAAGGAGGATGGAGTTGATTATATTTTACTAGCCGGCTATTTGTCTTTAATTCCGGCAGTAGTTACACAAGAATATATTTTCAGAATTTTAAATATTCATCCTGCTTTGTTGCCTAAATACGGCGGCATGGGTATGTATGGTGATAGAGTGCATTCAGCGATTCTTGCCAATGGTGAAATTGAAAGTGGAATTACAATCCATTATGTCAATGAGAATTATGATGAGGGGGATATTTTATTTCAGTCGAAGTTTGAGATTCCTGCGAATTCCGATATGGAATTTGTAAAGAGAAATATTAGTATTCAAGAGCAGAAATATTATCCAATTGTGGCAGAGACGGCGATGCTGTTGATAGGTGTATAGAAAAGGTTAAAAGGAATGTTCAACTCCTACGGAGTTGGTTTGTACTTTTTCGGAATAACCCCGAGTTGCAGCCTATTCGGCTTTACCCGGGGTTATTCATATTTTACTCCTACGGAGTAATTTTCTGAACACGATTTGCCTGTTAGGAAAGGAATTTTTTGAAAAAAAAATCAATACTCCTGTTTTGTGCTACGCATGACCCAAATTACAAAATTTGAAATTAGACATTACTGAAAATCAATAGTATTTGTTTTAAGCAATGAAGTCGTGGACAAAACCAGGAAGAGTACACTGTAAATTCCCTGCGCGCGCCCCACATTCCCCTGAAGGAAAGCGTTAGGTCTTATTATACAAGTAGATTCTTTTAGTTTTTGCCAACGCATACCTCTTCAGGGGGTTAGACGGCGAGTAGAGCCTTTAGAGAATTACGAATTACGGAATCAATTACGAATTACGAATTTTTGAATTTAATTGGCAAGTGAAGGTAGAGGAAATTAATTAAGTTTGAAAGGAGCTATCATTTGAAACTGTGGGATGCGCACTTTAAATTGAACACTGTTCACCATATTTTGCATCAAATAATTGCCATACATCATGCCTAATTCTGTTTTGAGAGGGCACCATGAATTGTAGGTATGCTGATCGCCGGGCTCAATGATAGGTTGCTCGCCGACAATACCGGCGCCCTCTACTTCATTGAATTGTCCATTACTGTCGAAAATATACCAGTGTCTTCTAAGTAGCTGAACGGGATGTATACTTTTATTTTCAATTGTGATGGTATAGGAGAATACAAATTTATTCATCAGTGGCTTTGAGAAGTCCGGCTGATAATTTACGTTCACTGTAACCTTGATACCATTAGTAATTGTATAATCCATCGGTCTAAAGATATAAAACGCATTTAATACTTGGAATGAAATTGAAATAAAAAAATTTAATTAACGCAGTATTTAACAATTGTTAACAGGAACTTACTGAGAAATGAATTCTTTGAAAATAGTTTCAGCTTCTAATTTTGCTGATTCGAGGTCGTTATTTGGCAATTGAATGTCAAACTTATCTGCCCATTTCAACTCCAAGGTTGCTTTGGCAATTCTTCGATTAATACTTTCCTGAGAGTCTGACTTTCTGTGTTGAAGTCTGGCCGTTAAAATTTCTAATGATGGAGGCATAACGAATACAGTCAGGCATTTTTCGGGATAGAGTGTTTTTATTTTATCAGCTCCTTTAACATCCATATCAAATATAATATGTTTTTTTTCATACCACAATCTTTCGATTTCACTTTTCAGCGTTCCATAGAATTGATTTTCATATACTTCTTCCCACTCGACAAATTCAGAATTGTCAATTTTATTTTTGAACTCATCGATGCTTAAAAAGTAGTAATCTTTGCCGTGGGTTTCCTGGGATCTTTTTTCTCTGGTGGTAGCTGATACTGAAAATGCTAAAATATCGGGATAAGTGTTGAGCAAATGTCTAACCAAGGTGGTTTTACCGGCGCCGGAGGGAGCTGTAAAAATAATTAATTTGCCTTCAAATTTCTTCATAAATTAGTTTTCATTAAGGGGTAGAAAGGTGTTTGGAGAAACAATAGCGGATAAAATATCCTACATGATATTTGCTACCTGTTCCTTAATTTTTTCCAAGTCGTCTTTCATGGTTACTACGATTTTTTGTATTTCGTATGCATTCGCTTTAGATCCAAGGGTGTTTATTTCCCTTCCAATTTCTTGTGCTATAAAGGCTAACTTCTTCCCCTTTGATAATTCATCAGTATCCATTACTTCGAGAAAATATTTGCAATGTTGATCCAATCGGACTTTTTCCTCGGTGATATCCAATTTTTCAATATAAAAAATTAATTCCTGTTCCAATCTACTGTCATCATAGCTTTGGTTAGGAAAGCTTTCTTCAAGGCTGCTAACGAATTTGTCTCTAAGTTTTATTATTCTTTGCTGCTCAAATGGCTCGACTTCAATTGCTGCTTGCTGTATATTACTGATTCTAAGCTTGAAGTCATTATAAATGCTTTGTCCCTCTGCTGCTCTGAAATCATTTAAAGCTTCCAAGGCGGCATTGGATGCCAATAAAATTGCATTTATTTGATCATCAGAAAATAGAGATTCAGTAGAATCGTATATGGCAGGGATTTTGAGGACGGCTTGTACGATTTCTGAATCAGGTATCTTATAATCTTTAGTGATATCCTTTATTTGATCAAAAAATCTTTGAAAAACATCCTTATTGATTACCTCTTCGATGCCGTTTTCAAGTTTTGAAATTTCTATATAAATATCGACTTTGCCCCGTACAAGTTTTTCATTGACCAATTTCTTCAAGTCAAATTCCAATTTTGATAATTCTGTAGGCATTTTGACTCTAAAATCGAGGAATTTGCTGTTTACGCTTCTTGCTTCTATATTAATAGTTCGCTCATTAAGCATTAAACTTGCCTTTCCGAAGCCGGTCATTGATAAAATCATGGTATAAAATTTGGGCAAATATACATTTTTGTGGAATAAATACCTTCAAAAAATAAAAATGCCTTGAAAATCACGATTTTATAATTTTATTTCGCAATAAATTTTTTTCAAAAGAAAGTTTTTACGAAATTTGCGACGCTTTAAGAAATAGCGACCATTTTTTATATAACTAATTATAAATCAGTAAATAATGAGAAAAGCAGACTTGGTAACAGCGATCCATGAGAAAACCGGGGTGCCAAAAGTGGATGTACTCGTGACATTAGAGAATTTTTTCACTGAGGTGAAGGAGAAGTTGTCTGATGGTGAAAATGTATACATTCGAGGATTCGGTTCTTTTGTAACGAAGAAGCGTGCTAAGAAAATCGGGCGACATATCAAGAAGAATAAAGCTATAGAAATACCAGCACATTATATACCGGCATTCAAACCTTCTAAGACATTTATCGAGCAGGTTAAGGAGAATGTTTTATCAACAGAAGAGGAGTAATTGAATGAAAAAAGCTCAATACATAGCGATTATATTTGCCTTGTTACTTGCGGGAACTCTTTATTTCGGTTTTGACAGAAAAACTCCGGAGCAAAATGAAGTAATTTCCCAAAGAGAGCTTTCGAGTGAAATACTTAATATAGATAATTTAATTCAATCCCGAAAAGCGGAATTGGAGAGGGATGAGCTTACCGAAATTAATATTTTGGAGGGAAATCTAGGTGATTCAACAAAAACTAAGGGCTTGAGGGAACTTTCGGGGCGTTGGTTTTCGTTAGGATATCCGGAAGTCGCCGGTTACTATGCCAAAGAAATTGCTAGAGAAGACAATTCGGCTGAGGCATGGGGAATAGCAGGAACGACTTTTATGTTTGGTGTAAGGAAATACGAGGAGAAGGCTTTGAAAAGTTATTGCAGGGAAAATGCCGAGCGAGCATTTGAAAATGCAATATCTCTTAATCCGGATGATTTATCACACGCTATTAATTTGGCAGTTCTAAGAGCTGAGGAGCCGGATCCCAATAATCCTATGTTAGGAGTACAAATGTTGTTGGATTTGAATAAAGAGAATCCTGATAATGTGACGGTATTGATAACCCTGGCTAGATTTGGAATGCAGACCGGTCAATATGATAAAGCAAATGATAGGCTTAATCGCGCTCTGGAAATTGATCCTGAGAATTCAGCTGCTAAATGCATGAAAGGACGAATATATGAAGCACAGGGTATGATAGCTGATGCTACACCTTGGCTTGAATTTTGTAAATAATATTTTTTAAACATAAAACTTAAAATATGCCTTGCGGTAAGAAAAGAAAAAGACATAAGATATCAACTCACAAGAGAAAGAAGAGATTGCGGAAGAACAGACACAAGAAGAAGAAGTAATCTTCTTTAGCTGCTTTGAGTTAAATTATTAAGGCGTTTAGTGACTATAATAGGTTCAAGTTTTTTTAATTTATGATTGGTAAACTATTATCAGTTTAAGTAGCAACCGGTCCTTTTAATAAGGGCAATCTTATTTAAATAGTCTGCTTTTGAGGTAGACAAAGGAAAAAATCAAATTCACTGCTCGTAAAGTTAATACGAGTGGTGAATTTGTATTTTTAATTAAATTTGGTTCATGGCTGTATGGAAACTCCGATTATTTTGGAAGATTTGCACGGCCGCGACATTTGAGTTTTGCCATAGGATTTTCAATTTTTAATGAGATTGAATTATTTCTATAGTCCCGTCAAGTGGTGCTTCGATTTGTGGTAGTTTGGAAAATAGAATAATGGCTATTATTTTTATATTATTTTATTATATTTGCAATCCATTCTTTTCAATTCTTATATTCGAAGCTACTGCGGGAACAATCCGGAGTGGTATATTTAATTAATATAACAAGATATCGTGAATAAAGAATTGATAATAAATGCCTCTTTAGGAGAAGTGGAGATAGCGCTGTTGGAAGATGAGAGACTCGTTGAAATACACAGGCAGAAATCAAATAATAATTTTACAGTAGGAGATATATTCGTAGGAAGGATACGAAAGTTGGTTCCTAATCTTATGAATGCTGCATTCATTGATGTAGGTCATGATAAGGATGGGTTTCTTCATTACACTGATTTGGGGCCTAAATTGCCATCTTTATTAGATTATACCAAAGATGCATTACAGAAAAAATCTTCACCTTTTCTAGACAAATATGATGTTTCGAGAGAGATTGTAAAATCAGGTAAGATAGACAAGGTATTGGACAAACGGTTTCCCGTTCTGGTACAAATTTCTAAGGAGCCTATTTCTACAAAGGGTCCCAGGCTAAGTTGTGAATTGACTATACCGGGTAGATTTATAGTGCTGGTTCCATTCTCAGAGGTAGTAGCTGTTTCGAAGAAAATAGCGGATGCTGATGAAAGAAAAAGATTGGACACATTAATTCGTAGTATCAAGCCTAAAAATTTTGGAGTAATTGTAAGAACGGCATCAGAAGGGAAGAAGGTGGCGGAATTGCATGAAGAGTTGCAGGAATTAATCGACAAATGGAAATTAATCCATGAACAAATTAGTATGGTTGAACCTCCGGCAAAATTGATGTCTGAAATCGATAAAACATCCTCAATTCTTCGCGATATTTTGAGTGATGACTTTAACAGGATTGTGGTTAATGATGAGGTGATGTATGAAAGCATTAAGTCATATTTGAGGACGATTGCAGAGGACAAGGTGAAAATTGTTCATTTTCACGACAGTAAGAAGCCTGTATTTGAAGTCTATGGTGTGAATAGACAAATCAAATCCTCTTTTGGTAAAACGGCAACGATGGGCAGTGGAGCCTATTTGGTAATTGAGCATACTGAAGCTATGCATGTCATTGATGTGAATAGTGGGCCTAAAAATTCTAAGACTGATCACGATGAAGCCATATATAAAGTTAACTTGGAGGCAGCCGAAGAGATTGCCAGGCAGTTGAGGTTGCGCGACATCGGGGGGCTTATCATAGTCGATTTTATCGATATGAAGGACAAGGAGCATAGGAGAGAGTTGCTGGATAAGATGAGGGATTACATGAGTAAGGACAGAGCTCAACATACAATCTTGCCATTGTCTAAATTTGGTTTATTGCAAATTACACGGCAGAGAGTTCGACCTGAGGTTAATATAGATACTTCTGAGGTCTGCACGATGTGTAAGGGAACGGGTAAGATTATGCCGACCATCTTAGTGACGGATGAAATAGAAAGAGATATTAATTTTATTATTGAGAATCGACCTAAAGTCCAAATCAATTTACAGGTTCATCCTTTTGTCTATTCGTTTTTGAAAAGAGGTATACCGAGCATGCAGATGAAGTGGTATTTCAAATACAAAAAATGGATAAAAGTGTTTCAAAATTCTGATTTCTCCATAAGTGAGTACAAGTTTTTTGATAAACATATGGACGAGGTGAGATTGAGTTAGATTGATGTTTTGGATAATTTTTAAATAATTCAAGGTATCTATAAGGATAAAATATAAGTTCAACTCCATACGGAGTTGGACTTTCTTGTTAGATAACCCCGAGTTGTAGCCTGGACGGCTTTACTCGGGGTTATTTACGTTTTACTCCTACGGAGTATTTAGTTCAAGGCGAGGAGAATTAGAGTTGGGGTTTTAGGAGATTGAATCAGTGAAGAAAGATGGATAATATACGAACTTTCTGAGTTTATAGAAAGACATTTACCCAATTGTATTCATTTTAGTTAAACAAAATGTTAAAAAGTGTTAAACAAATTTGTTTTGGACTATAAAGTCGTATATTTAATAAATTTGTTTGAGGATAAGATGAATAAACAATAATTTATCATTCATAACAAAGGAGAAATTCAAGTTAAATTATCGGAAAAATTCATTTTGATTTGAAAATCATTTTAAAATGAAAGTTTATGTCAGCTTCAAAACTATTCAAAATCAGTACATTACATAATTTTATTAATTATTTTATAAAGAAATTAATAAAATGTTTAACGAATATTAGGTATTTATTAAACAATAGTGTATATTTGTACTATCAATAAACGTAAAAAGGTTAAGATATGTCAACAATGGAATTTACCATGAGTCTTAAAACATTAACAGAAGCATTGAATGCTTTTGCATATAATTTGACTCGTGATCATGAAGATGCTAAGGACCTTTATCAAGAGACAGCTTTCCGGGCTATCGTTAATAAAGACAAATTTGCAGAAGGTACAAATCTAAAGGCGTGGTTATTCACGATAATGAAGAATATATTTATAAATAATTACAGAAAGAAGAAGAGAAAGAATACTATTCTAGACTCTACTGATAATATGTATTTTATAAATTCGGGTGATGAGACCGTATCAAACGGCGCAGAATCCAATATTATGATGCAGGAACTTGAGACAATGGTTGAATGCCTAAGTCCAAGTATCAAAATACCCTTTGTAATGCATTATGAAGGATATAAGTATCAGGAAATCGCGGATTTATTAGATCTCCCTTTGGGAACTGTAAAGAGCAGAATCTTTTTTGCAAGACAAGAATTACAGGATCTGGTTAAAAAGCGTTACACAAAGATTTACGAATTTATGTGTAAGAAAAAAGTTGGGTGATTTTTGTTTTCATAGACATGATGTGATGATGGCAGCTTTAGGGCTGCCATTTTTAGTGGTAGTAGTCGGTGCCAAAATGATTTTTGTTAATAAGATAAGTATAATTCAACCTTGTAGGGATTAATTAAGTTATTTTAGTGCAATGGAAAGAGGTTTTGTGCTGGATCAATTTAGAAAGAACTTAAAGTTTTGGTATGCCGACCACGGAAGGGATATGCCTTGGGTTAATGAATCCGATCCATATAAAATATGGTTGTCTGAGGTCATTTTACAACAAACCAGAGTGGCGCAGGGATGGAATTATTATAATCGATTTATTGATAGGTTCCCGAATGTTTTCGAATTGGCAGCAAGCGAAGAAGATGAAGTACTTAAATTGTGGCAGGGATTGGGGTATTATTCGCGAGCGCGCAATATTTTGAAAACTGCCCGAATTGTTGTGGAGAAATATGAGGGTAAATTTCCTGCTGAAATGGCAGCGCTTTTGGCTTTGCCGGGAATAGGACCATATACAGCGGCGGCAATTTCAAGTTTTGCGTTTAAGGTATGTGTGCCTGTTTTGGATGGGAATGTTTATCGTGTTTTATCGAGAATTTTGGACGATCATTCCCCGATTGATGAAAGTGTCTCGCAGAAATATTATTGCAATATAGCTACAGAAGCGCTTGATCCCGAGGATTCCTCCGGATTTAATCAAGCTATTATGGATTTTGGAGCAACGCAATGTGTACCCAAACAGCCCAATTGTGAAATATGTATCATGGGGGATTTTTGTCAAGCCAAGCAAGCTGGGACTGTAGAAATATTACCTATTAAATTGAAGAAAACAAAGATTAGGAAAAGGGAGCTACATTTTGTTTGGATCAACAATTTGCTTGATCAGCATATTATAGAACGGCGGGAAGCGGGTGACATTTGGGAAGGATTATATCAACCTATTGTCGTTGAGGAAACTAGTGGTATGGTGGTGGAGGAGAGTGTTCAAAAGAAATATGGCATTACCATTAAAGACTTGAAGTGGAATTATAAAGTGAAGCATGTTTTGACTCATCAGAAGCTCGAATTGAATTTTTATTCGGGAATGATAGAGGATGAATTAGGGCAAAAAATAAGTGGTTTAAAATTGTGTAATCCAGAAAACTTAAAGAACTTTGCATTTCCAAAGCCCTTAGCTGAATATATTGAAAAAAATATATATCTTTAAAACAAAGTTGAATTAAAATGATAAACAAAGTTATACTAATTGGAAATCTCGGTGGTGAGCCGGAATTCAGGCAGTTAGAAAGCGGAGCGAAAGTATCTAAATTTTCAGTGGCAACCAATGAGAACTATAAGGATAAGTCCGGTCAATGGGTTAAAAATACTGAGTGGCATAATGTTGTTACTTGGGGATACGGCGCAGATTATGCTAAAAATAATTTAACCAAAGGATCAATGGTGTTCGTTGAAGGAAAGATAACAACAAGAAAATGGCAAGATAAGGAAGGGCAAACGCGTTATACAACGGAAATCGAGGCGTTCACTGTAAGGTCTTTAGAAAAGCGAAGTGAAGATGGGGGAGGCTCCGGTTATCAAGATTCAGGTTCCATTGGTGGTGGAAATTCAGGTGGAAACAATGATTCTTCTGATGATTTACCTTTTTAGGCTTCCTTCAAATTCAGCATTTATTCACGAAAAATTAAAATTTGGAAACCGATAGTCCTGATCATTTTTATAGGATACTGAATATTTATATTGAAATAAGCAATTTTGGCTTAGGGGTTTCTATAAGCTTTTTAATACTATTATTAATTTGCTCTGCCTTGGTATCAGGTTCAGAGGTGGCTTTTTTTTCTTTAAATTCGGGAGATTTTAAGAAGCTGGAAAAAGATAACAGTCTTGCAGCGCAACGGATTATGTATTTAAAGGAAATTCCTCGGAAATTACTTGCAGCTATACTAATCGCTAATAATCTTATAAATATTGCTATTGTAATTCTTTCTGATTTCATTATTCAAAATATTCTACCAACAGAAAGATATGAAGCATGGTCTTATGGTTTGGAAAATATAACGGGTTATGTGGGGTGGGATGTAGAAACAACCGTTAGAATACTTGAATTTAGTTTAACGGTGGTGGCAGTCACTTTTTTGCTGGTTTTATTTGGGGAAGTAGCTCCTAAATTGTACGCTAATTTGAATCGGGTAAGCTTATCAAAGACTATGGCCGGACCGCTAAGGTTTCTTACTGCTATTTTTTCTCCATTTACAAGCTTATTAGTTAGTCTGTCATCTAGATTAGAAAGGAGTTTAACCAAACGAGTTTCTCATTTTAATACATCAAATAGAGAGGATATCGATAAAGCGATAGATTTAACCATTTTTCAAAATAATCAATCTGATTCGGAGATTGACATATTAAAGAGGATAGTTAAATTTGGTGATGTTACTGCGAAGCAAATCATGAGGTCTCGATCAGATATTATCGCTATTGAGGAAAATACAAGTTTTGATGATTTGCTTGAAGTAATTCGAGAGTCCGGTTATTCGAGGTTGCCTGTGTACAAGGAAGATTTTGACCACTTAGTGGGAATTTTGTATGTTAAAGATTTGATCGGTTATTTAGGAATGGATAGCAATTTTAATTGGCAACGATTGGTGAGAAATGAAATATTGTATGTACCTGAATCGAAAAAGATAAGTGAGTTATTAAAAGAATTTCAAAGCAATAGAGTGCATCTAGGGATTGTAGTTGATGAATTTGGAGGTACAGAGGGCTTGATTACATTGGAGGACGTAATGGAAGAGGTCATTGGCGATATTCAAGACGAGTTTGATGATGAAATAGAGGTAGAATATAGAATGATTGATAATTTTAACTATGTTTTTGAAGGGAAGACATTAATTAATGATTTTTCACGTATAGTTGGAATTGATTCCTCGCTTTTTGATGACATAAGGGGAGATGCGGATTCTATAGCAGGGCTTGTACTGCAGTTATTAGGTCAGATACCGAGAAAAAATAGTGAAATAAAGTATAAGGATTTCCGATTTAAAATAGTTGCCGTGGGTAAGCGACGAATCGAGGAGGTACAAATAACATTGCCAAAGGAATGAAAGTAGTATATCAGTTAATATCTTTTTTAGTTTTCTGTACTTTAATCGTTTCTTGCGGGGAAGAGGAGGTGTATTTACCTAGACCAAGGGCTTATCCCAAAATTGAATATCCTAACAGAGAAGTATATCTGCAGTTGACAGAGGAGGAGTGCCCTTTTGTGTTGCATTACCCGGATTATTTGGAATATAAAAAGAGCACACAATTTTTTGATGAAGATATCGAGAATTTGTGCTGGTTTAATTTGCATTATCCGGGTTGGAATGCTGATTTGTATATGACCTATCATCCAATTGGAGTTGAAAAAAGTTTTCAAGAATTAGTTGATGATGCTTTTGAGATGGCCAATAAACATATAAGCAATGCCGAATACATTTCAGAGGTACCTATTCGAACTCAGAGAGGGGTAGGTGGCATATTTTTCGAAATGGAGGGTGCATCAGCCAGTTCAATTCAATTTTTTGCGACTGATTCTTCATCGCATTTTTTACGTGGAGCATTATATTTCCAATCAAGAGTTGTACCGGATTCCTTGGCACCGATGATCGAATATATGAAGGTCGATGTCGTAGACCTAATCGAAAAGATTGAATGGAAATAAACCGATGACTTCATTTTTCATTTTTTTATAGGATTTTATACACCTATATTTCGCCAATTATAAGATTTGGAGTTTCCTGTTTGGGAAATGATTTCCAATTTCTATTACCTATTTTTTTATTAGTTTGGTAGAGCAAAATTCCTTATAAATTTTCAATATTTTGGAGTAATACATATTTAATTAAATTAATACGTTATTCAGAAATAAAAATTATTTACTGAGAACCTCTATTTTTTGGGATTTAACAAGGTATTTGGCCCTTTGTTTATCTTTAATCTTAAATAAATTAGCAGTTCGATAAGGAAATATAATTAAGGATATTTATTGATGAAATATATAATAAGTTGAATATCTATTATCTAACGTATTTGTTAATAAAAATTCTACAAAATATTACTATATATTTATAAATATTGGGTTCTATAAGTATCTTTATGTCTGCATTATATAGATAAGAGGAATACTTAATAATAGATTTAAAGATATCTTATTAGTATTGTTGTGTGAAAATTCTATATTTGCATTAAATTTGTCGAAGATTTTGTACAATTGGTACGGAATTTGATATTAGTTATGTTGTGTTGATTCAAGTTTTACAAAAAGTGTGTGTGAATGAAGAAAATTTACTTTAAAATAATTTAAAGGTCGGTGCATTAGAATAGTATTGCTATTTAATGTGCCTTTTTCTGTTCCACTAAATTTTGTAATTAACATTCTTGATTCATCTTGCCGGTTTGAGATTGGCTCAAGCTGCATTTTGATAAGATATTTTGAATTTTGAAATATGGAATAAAGTGACCATTCAAGATTCAAAATTGTATTTCTGCTAACATTTAGTGGGGCTAGATTGGTATGTGTAAATTTTACCTAGGTAAAAGAAAAGTCATAGGGGAGTGATAACTAAGATGAGCAGTTCTGAAGATTATACTTGGTGGAGAGGAATACAGATTTCCTACGAGCCAGTTTAATATAAAATTTTAAGTAGACGTTTTAAAATTATTTTTATGAATTTTAGATTTACCCTAGCACTTGTCATCCTACTATCAGTAGCTGGAATCATTAATGCCCAGAACTGTACAGTTAATGCTGGAATTCCGAGGACATTTTGTGATACTGATGAAGTACAATTATTTGGAGTGATTTCAGGACTTCCTATAGAAGATACGAATAATTGGACTCAGATTGGAGGTCCCACCGTAAGTATTGACGATCCATCGGATTTGGGTTCTACGGTAACCGGAGTTGTGGGAGGTACCTATACATTCCGTTTATTTACCAGATGTACTGACGGTTCATTGATTTTCGATGATGTGACTTATACTATTCTAGACTCTCCTGATGCAGAGGCAGGAAGTGGAATTTCAGGTTGTCCGGAAGTATATTCACTTAATGCAAGTCCATTAGGAATGGATGAGTTAGGAATTTGGACAGTGACAGGAGCTGCGGGTGTGGTAAATATTGTAACACCAAATAGTCCAACATCAGATGTGGTACTAACATCATTAGGTGGGACGACCACATTAAGATGGACGGTAACAAATACTGAAAATGGTTGTCAAGATTTCGATGAGATTACAGTGGAAAATTGTGGAGGTGATGAAAATGTGAGTGCCGGAGTTGATCAAGTATTAGGAAATTGCTATGGTGGTGTTACGTCTACGACACTTTCAGGTAGTAATCCGGGTGTATTATGTGGTCAAGGTGGCTTATGGACATTTGTATCAGGACCTAGTACACCATCAATTGGTTCATCAACTTCTGCGTCTACGGGAGTTGGGAACTTGATCGAAGGTACATATGTATTTAGATGGACAGTTTCAGGGTCATGTGCTGCAGGAACAGATATAGTAACGATAGAGGTGCCGGAGGCTGTAGGTCCCGGTAGTCCCGTGGGAATCACAGATCCTTCACAGATTTTTTGTGATTTGAGAACTGAGACAGTATTATATGGTAGTGTTCCATTATATGCTAATGAGGTGGTGGAATGGGTAAACACTAGTATGAATCCAGGCGTGGTGATTCAAAGTCCAACAAATCCGGTGACGGTTATATCAGGAATGGATCCAGATGCGGGGCCTTATACTTTTACTTATACGATTACAAATAGTGAAACCGGGTGTACGGGGACAGCTACTGCAAGTTTATCATATTCAGAGCCATTAGAAATTAATGCTTTAGAAACTTTTATTCAATTGCCATGTGAAGATGTAAGTGCTGAAATAGCATTTTCTGAAGCGGGTGAAGGGGTCACTGAATGGAGGCTTATTTCTGCGCCGTCCGGAACGGTTCCTACTGCCTATTCATCGACAGGATCTTCACCATTGGTATTGCCAATTTTTGTTGAAACAGGAACATATATAATAGAGTTAAGGCGATCTGCCGTAAATGGCAATTTTTGTGGAGCAGTAACTGATCAGGTGACAGTAGTGTCGTCTGCTCTTTCTACTTTAGCGAATGCAGGAACGGATCAGCTTTTGGCATGTAATATTTTTGAGACAGAGCTGGCCGGTAATGATCCGCTAGTAGGCGGAGGTGTTGGTATAGGAACATGGTCGCAGGTAAGTGGTCCAAGTGTTGCCAAAATAGATGATGTAAATGCATTTAATTCTCCTGTAGAGGATTTGGTTTCAGGAACATATGTATTCCGATGGGTGATTTCAAATGGTCTTTTCTGTCCTCCAAATCAAGATGAAGTAATTGTAAGAGTGGCGGATCAGATCCCTGAGGAAGTGGATGCCGGAGTTGACCAAACTGTTTGTGCTAATAGTCCGATATTTTTGGATGCCAATACTCCTATATTAAATGAAACAGGTACTTGGAGTTCAACCTCTATGGCATTAGTATTTTCGGATGTTAATGATCCGCAAGCTATTATTGCAGATGGATTACCTGAGGGAATGTATACATTGACATGGACTATTGTCAATGGTTGTGGAGAAATATCTGATGATATAACAATTACTGTTGGTCCATTGATTGGCGCGCAGTTAGCGGATGCAGGTGCTGATATCTGTGATGTGTCCGGGTCAGGAACTGTCATATTAGATGGTAATGAGCCATTGGGAGCAGAGTCAGGTCTTTGGACTCAAATTGGGACGTCACCTTCAGCAGCGAATTTTGCAGATGCAACTAAATTTAATACTCAGGTATCAAATTTAGTTTCAGGAACATACCAATTTGTTTGGACACTTTCTACTTTAAATATGTGTGCTCCTATTTCAGATACAGTCACCGTTACTATCGGAGAAAGTATTATGGAAGTGGATGCCGGGGATGATTTCTTCGGTTGCCTTCCTATGGATGGGGGTGATGTGATGTTTAATGCGGAAGCTGCACCAGGTAGTTCTATTGGAACATGGTCTCAGATTTATGGTCCGGGTGGATTTACTATTGTGGATGTCAACGATCCTCAAAGTGTAATCGAAGATATGTCTGATGGATCCTACTCCTTCGAGTGGATAGTGGAAGATGGTGCATGTATCCAATCAAGAGATACAGTCTATATATATATAGCCACGGAACCGATGCCGGCTGATGCGGGTATTGTATTGGATTTGTGTGGTGCGACCAGTACCGATTTATCTGCAAATACTGTAGGAAATGGTATCTGGACAGTGGTGAGTGGGCCGAACACGCCTACTTTTTCCAGTATTACGGACCCGGAAGCTACTATCAGTAATTTATTGATGGGAACTTATACATTGCAGTGGAACAGTTTCAGTACTAGTCCAATATGTCCGGCTTCTACTGATATAGTTACATTTTCTGTAGTTCCTACCGCTGATGGGGGTGATGATGAGGGATTCTGTAGTTCTACTACAAGCTATAATTTAGTGGGAAATCCTGAGAGTACAGGCGTATGGACGCTCACATCTCAGCCTGTAGGCGCATCAACAATCATAACACAAACATCAAACAATACAGCTACGGCATCTGGTATGACTGAAGCGGGAGCTTACACATTTACATATACTATAAATAGTGGGGGATGTCTAAGCTCGGATAGTAAGACGGTTACTTTATTTGGAGTTCCAAATACTGCTACTGCCGGTCCTGATCAATTATTGTGTAATCAATTAATATTTAATTTGAGTGGAAATTCTGCTGATCCGGGATTTGTAGGAATGTGGGTTCAGATTGAAGGTCCGACGCCAGTAGGAATTTCTCCCAATGCGAATACTCCGGGTGCTCAGGTAGATGTACCAAGTCCTGGAGTTTATGTTTTTGAATGGACAATATCTAATGGAGATTGTGAAAGCTCGGATCAGGTAAGAATTGAAATTGGTTCTAGCGAAATGGCTGATGCCGGTGCAGATCAAGATGCGGTCTGTAGTGATGAGGTTACTCTCGAGGGAAATCCTGTAATAAATGCTGTCGGAACGTGGACTTTCATCTCCGGTCCGGGGACTTTTGATATAGAGAATCCATCTCAGTACAATACCGTAGTTTCGAATTTGGAGACAGGAACTTATATATTTGAATGGACAATCACAACCACTGGCGATATTTGTACTTCTTCTTCCGATCAAGTGACAATTATGGTGGAACAGCCGGCGACTGTTGCTGATGCGGGTCCTGATCAAGTGATATGTAATGAAGGAGCACAATTTGCTTTAGGCGGAAATACATTTGTTGGAGGTGAAGAAACAGGTTTGTGGACATTTGTTTCAGGTCCAGGTGGATTTACAATAACAGATCCAACTAGTCCTACAACTACAGTAACAGGAGTAACAACCGGCGTATATGTTTTCGAATGGACTATAACAAGAGAAGATTGTGAATCCAGCGATCAAGTGACAATATCTAATGCTGAATTACCAACTTCTGACGCCGGAGCGGATCAAGATATATGTATTTTCGAAGAAGTCAATTTAATGGGAAATACACCACCTGCAACGGGTTCAGGATTATGGACTCAAGTGGCAGGTGGAACAGTAAATATTATTAGTCCTACAAATCCGAATACACAAATATTGGGTATTCCGGGTGCCGGAACTTATGAATTTCAGTGGACTGTAAGCACTGGTAATTGTACCGATGCGGTTGATAATGTGATAATTAATATAGATCCTTTACCTGCGCAAGCACAGATATTGGGAGGAAATAGTTCAATTTGTGGTTCGTCTCCCGGCACCGAGACTACATTGGTAGCGGCGGGAATTAATATGGGAGACACAGGGGAGTGGACCCAATTATCAGGTCCTCCGGGGCTTGTATTTACTCCAAATAATACAACAAGTACTACAGTATCAGGATTTGGGATTCCTGCTATTAACGATACATTGATTTATGAAGTACAATGGGAAGTCTCAAGTGGAGCTGGAGATTGTAACAGTATAGATATGGTACAGATATTTGTTTTCGGTGCTCCGAGTGATGCAAATATTACAACTTTAGATGAGGAGTTTTGTGATGTATCAAGTTTTACACTTGAAGCAGATGCTATTTCATCGCCAAGTACAGGTTTATGGTTGAGAGTAGGGGGACCTTCACAGGGAAGCTTTGCTGATCCATTTAGTCCAAATACTACCTATAATAATCCGGGTTTTGGGATATATAATCTTCAATGGTCTACTTTTCATGGGCCATGTACAGATGCATCAACTGTTACATTAACTAATTTTGAATTATTAGATGGTGGACAAGGAGATATAAGTGTGTGTATAGATGGAGAGCCAGTGTTGAATGCCAATGCGACTGGAGGTGATGGGGTTTATACTTATCAATGGCAGGTGAGTGATACAAACTGTGCTGGTACGTGGACGGATATAGGGGGTGCTACGGCGTCTACTTATACAGTACCATCGACCGTTACTATGGCTGTTGGAATGTATTATTACAGGGTATTAATCAATGATGCGGGTCCATGTGATGAATTTACTTCGGACTGTATTATAGTAACAGTAGTTCCTGACCCGACAATAACTAATACACCATCTACAAGTAATGTTTGTAGAGGAGGTTCAGCTTCTTTTGCAGTTACTGCGACAGGTGGAACTCCGGGATTGACTTACCAATGGCAATTTGAGACAACACCGGGTGTATGGGCAAACGTGGTGAATAGTACTCCGGCTGGTGTATCTTACACAAATTCAACTACAGCCACTTTGAATATTACAACAGATAATACTACTGCTGCACTAGGTGCTCATTCATATAGAGTTTTAGTAAATGCAAGTGGGGTAGGTTGTACTACAGCCACTTCAGGAACTTATACATTGAATGTATTTGCCGATCCGGTAATAACTTCCCAACCGGTTTCAGGTTGTGCTAACCCAACTTATGATTTATCTGTTACAGCTTCGGGAACTGCTCCGGGTGCTTTAATATATCAATGGCAAAGCAGTACAGCCTTAGCTGGAACCTACTCTAATATTGGTGGAGCAAACATGGCGACATATACTGCACCAGCCTTTACCTCACCACGATATTACAGAGTGGTAATAACTCAGAGTCAATCCGGTTGTACAACAACTTCAGCAATAGCTACTGTGAATCCAAGAGGTCAAGTGAACGACCCTGCTGATCAGGAAGTATGTGAGGATGAAACAACTACCGTGACTTTCACAACTGTTAATACTCCGGGAGGTTCAACCACTTATGCTTGGACAAATGATAATACCGATATTGGACTAGGAGCTAGTGGTTCCGGTAATATATCTTTTGATGCTACAAATACCGGTACAGCGCCAATAAGTGCAACAATAACAGTTACACCAACATATACGAACAATAGTATATCTTGTGCAGGTGATGCTCAAACTTTTGAAATAATCGTAAACCCTGCGGGTCAGGTTGATGCAATTACAAGTCAACAGCTTTGTAGTGGCGAAGAGACTATGGAAGTTATTTTTAGCACCAACAATACCGGTGGAAACACAACTTATACTTGGACTAATGATAATACAGATACCGGATTAAGACCTAGTTCGAATGCAACTGAGGACTTTAGTGAAGGATATTGGGATCCAAGTTTATTTGAAATCGGAGGAGGGACAGGAGAGGCAAATACATCAGGTTATAGAAGTACGGGAGGAACCCGAGGAACATTACGAACTATAGAGGAATTTGCTCCTACGGCTGGGAATCCTTTGAGAGTTGAGGCAACCTTGACTTATTTTGGAAGTGAAATTGCATTTATTGGAACAAGGAGTGATGGATTGCCTTATAGTGAGCCTTCACATAGTGCCTTTTTAAGATTACATAATTTTAATACTGGGCAATCAGAATTAGTGGCAGGGGGTCTTCTCGATAATGGTAATTTCATGGATGCATTTTATGATGATCCTGTTAGGGTTATTATAGTTGATGATGGAATCAATATAAATGTTACCATGACTAATACCGTTACTAATGTAGTAAATACACTCACAGGATCCTCGGCATATTCCAGTGGAAGCAATCATGTCGTATTTTCAGGTGATGGAAATTACTGGAGTGATATAGTAGTGAGTCAAGGAGTCTCAAGTTTCCCTGCATTTACTGCAATAAATACGACGAGTGCTCCTATTGTTTCAACAATTGAAGTTACACCTTATTTCGAAGGATGTGCGGGACCAATTGAAACGTTTACTATAACAGTAGATCCAACACCTATAGTGACAAGTCCTTCAACTGTAACAATTTGTAGTGCTGAAGGAGTTAACTATACTCCTACATCCAATATTCCGGGTACGACATTTACATGGACTGCAGTAAATACTGTTGGTACGGTAGTTGGATTTACTCCTAATGGAAGCGGGAATATTAATGATATCTTGACTAATGTTGGACCGGCTGATGGTGTAGTTACCTATACAATAACACCTATTGGAAATGACCCGGAATATTGTCTCGGTTCTCCATTCTTTTTGGAGGTAGAGGTATTGAATTGTAATCCGGCAATAGGCTTGGCGAAGAATTTGGTAAATGTTACAAATAATGGCAACAGCACTTATGATGTAACATTCGAATTTATAGTTAGAAACTATGGAAATGTATTTTTGGACAGTGTAAATGTAACTGATAATTTACAAACTGTATTCGGTAGCAATTGTGATGAAATAGATATTTTATCTCTTACAGCTTCAGGATTTTCTATTAATCCTGCGTACGATGGTGTGACTGATTTTAATATGTTGTTAAATACCGATCCTGCTACTAATGAATTAGAAATTGGAGAGGAAAAGTCTATTCAATTATCATTAAGATTAACGGATTGTGATATAACCGGTGTTTATAATAATAATGCGGTTGCAATTGGAAGAACCATATTAGATGAAACAATCACGGATAATTCCATTAATGGAACGGATCCTGACCCGGATGGCGATGATGATCCAAGTAATAATGAATCTCCAACTCCTGTAAACTTGGAAGAGGAGCCATATTTAGGTTTATCTAAGAGATTAATAAGTACACCAACTAATAATGGAGATGGGACTTATACATTAACATTTGAGTTGAGAGCGGTTAACAGAGGTAATGTTGATTTGACAGATGTTCAGATTACAGATGACCTTGCTGATGTATTAGATGGAGATTGTGATTTTGAGGTAATCACCTTGACGAGTGAAGAATTCGCTGTTAATACAGCTTATGATGGTGAAACTGATTTAAATTTATTATTAGACTTGCCGGCAAATGACTTAGGCGCATGGGATGAAGGAGGAGTATTGTTAACTATTCAAGTGGGGGCATGTACAGCTTTTGGTCCATTTGATAATACTGCAACAATAACAGCTGAGACACCACTTGGAGATGTTATTGTTGACGTTTCTCAAGATGGTTCCGAGCCGGATCCAGCAGGTAGTGGAAATCCACAAGTTCAGAATGATCCTACGCCATTTGATTTTGATTGTTTATTATTTGTAGAATGTCCGGCAGTCAACCAAGGAATTTTCACTTGTATTGACAATTTACCAGCGGGAGCTACAAGCACAGCAGAGTTTAATGCAGAATTTGGAGTTAATTCAATAGAAGTATTCTGTGGTGAAGATGTAACAGTAACATTTATTGATACCGATAATGCGGGTGCCGGTTGTGTAATTGATCCTTTAATTGTTACAAGAACTTATACGATAGACGACACTACAAATGATATTCAAATAGAATGTGTAGTAGAATACATAATAAGAGACAATGTAAATCCGCTTATTATTACACCTCCAAGTGATTTGATATTGGAATGTAGTGATGGAGGAAATTTAACAGCGATAACCAATTGGGTTGCCGCTAATGGAGGAGCTTCTTTCTCTGATAATTGTACAGTTGCACCAACAGTTACATTCACCGCTGGAGCAACGACATCATTATGTGGAAATACTGGTTCAACACAATATATACTGACTGTGGAAGATGCATGTGGAAATACGCAGTCCGCCATAGCCAATTTAATAATAATCGATACGCAAGCTCCGGTTATCACTCTACCTACAGCCCCTTCTGTCGTAGATTGTACGAATGGTTCCGGTTTTGGTACTTGGATAGCTTCCGCATCAGCTGTTGATGATTGTGCTGGATTGGTTACACTTAATTATTCTTTACAAAATAGTGTAAATGATTGTCAAGGTACATTTACACGAATAACAAATACTTATTTGTTCACAGCAAATGATGGTTGTGGAAATATTTCAACTGCTAGCGCTACATTTACAATAATTGATGTAATAGCTCCGGTAATTACAGCTCCGTCTGACTTGGAAATTAGCTGTGAACAACTTAGAGAGGGTGGTTTATTTGGTGGAATCACATTGTGGTTGCAAGAATATTCTGTAGTGGAAGCATGTCAAGATTTTACTGTAACACATGATTTTGATTTGGATATGTTGCCAAATACATGTGGTGATGTAATTACTGTTACATGGACTGTGGTAGATGGTTGTGGTGCTACTTCAAGTGCTTCGGCAGATTTAATTATAACTAATGATATGACTGGACCGACATTTGTAAACTGTCCGGTTCAAGATATCACTGTCAATGTTGATGTAGATCTTTGTGCATCAAATGTTACATTTAGTACTCCGATTGCTATTGATTGTAATGGACCGGTGATAGTTGAACAAATTGCTAATGGAAATGGTGATTTATTGTTATCAGGAAGCGCATTTCCGATAGGAACTACAGAAATAGTATTCGAGGCTACAGATGCTTGTGGAAATACAAGTCTATGTACATTTGATATAACAGTTTTAGACTCTCAACTTCCAAGTATATCTTGTCCAAGCAATGATGTAGTAGTTTGTTCCGATGGAGCATGTGAATGGGAAGGAACTGCTGCGATTGCACCGACGGGGGTTGATAATTGTCCGGGAGCTGTCATAACTTACGATATTACAGGTGCTACCGTAACTGATGGTATTGGATCAGCGGAAGGAGTTACATTTAATTTAGGAACTTCAACAGTTGTTTATACTATTACAAATGGTGGGGATGTAGCAACATGTAGTTTCAATATTGTAGTAGATGATTGTACTGCTCCTGTTATCACTACGTGTCCAGAGGCCTTGACGGGGCAACCTAGCCCAATTATCGCTAATATCGTCTCTCTTCAAAACCCTCCAGAGATGTCCAACGGAGTATATCTCAGTCAACAGCATCTCGAATTTGATGGTTTGAATCTTACATGGGGAAGTGGGCTCACTGGAGGACCGAGTTTCTTTGTGCAAGCCTTCGAGGATGTTCCAAATGTAATTCTTCTTGCGTTTGGGGAATGGAACGGAGCTCCATTTGAAGTCACCTCTAATCCATTGGCACTTAATGCAGCTGTCGAATTAGAGACTTCATGGGTTGGACAAGAACAAATCAACGGTCCACCCATTTCGGATGTGTATTATGGAATCCGTTATGATGTAGGAGGTGGAGATTACAACTATGGATGGATTAGCATAAGCACAATTGATGAATTCGAAGCCGGCATTATCAATGCTGTGGCATTTAATACAACTGTCAACGATGGCATTCTCGTAGGACAGACGGGGTCTGCGGGAGCAACTTGCGTGTATACAGTTACTCCAAACCTTGCGGAAGCAAATGTAACAGACAATTGTGATGCATATGCATCCTTGTCGATCCAATACCGAGTATTTGGACCTGACAATAGTGTAAGTGGCTATTTAGGAAATGGAGTTAGCTTTGATTTTGAAGTTGGTATTAGTCAGGTAGAGTATAGAGTAGAAGATCAAGCTGGTAATATAACGACTTGTTTACAGGAAGTGAATGTTTCAGCTTTGTTACCGATAGTTAATGCCGGACTTGATTTTGCAATTTGCGAATCTGACAGCCCTGCACTTATTGAAGGTTCAGCTACCAATGCTACTTCTACTTTATGGACTACCAATGGTACAGGTGTATTCGGTGATGCAACAAGTTTAATTACAGATTATACACCAAGTGCGGCAGATATAAATGATGGACAGGTTCAACTGACACTTACTGCTACAAATGCTTGTGGTACGGTTGAAGATTTCTTAGTGATAGGACTATGGCCGGAAATTACGGCAAGTGCAGGACCTGATGCAACTATATGTGAAGATGAGAATTTTGTACTTACAGGTGCAACTGCAACAGGTTATTCAAGTTTGATTTGGTCAACCTCGGGAGATGGAACATTTAATAGTATATCTTCATTGAATCCGACATATACCCCGGGCGCGACTGATATTGCAAATGGTTCTGTAACTCTTACTTTGACTGCAAATAGTGTAGCCGGATCAGATTGTCCGAATGTTGTTGATGCAATGGTTTTAAATATTGATGAACTTCCTACATTAACAATTACAAACTTGGTTAATACCGAGTGTAATGCATCAGTCGGTTCAGTTACATTGGAGAGTGTTGGGAATCTAATTTCTTTAAATGGAGGAACGCCGGTGGCTTCTCCTGCTACATTTGAGGTTCTTGCTGCAGGATATTATGAGGCAAGTACGACTGTTGGAGAATGTACTCAAGTGTTAGGGTTTAATATAACTAATGAGAATAGTGATTTGAATGCTATTCCTTCTGTATTTACTAATGTAAGTTGTTTCGGTGGTAATAATGGTAGTGTTTTAATAAGTGCTACTGGAGGAACCGGTTCCTATAATTATTCTTTAAATGGTGGAGCTCCACAAGCGATGAATTCATTTTCAGGATTAATTGCTGGCAGTTACAATGTAGAAGTTACAGACGCAAATGGTTGTTCTTATAATGTAGGGTTTACGATAACGCAACCTACTCCACTTACTGTAAATATTACTAATCAAAACAATGTAAGTTGTACAGGAGCTGATAATGGATCAGTAACTTTAATTGCTACCGGAGGTACACCCGGGTATACCTATAATATAATTTTTCCAATAGGCTCTTCGGCTTCAATCAACGGCAATATGGTTGTTGATATGATAGCAGGAGTTTATGAAATTGAAGTAACGGATGCAAATAATTGTACTGAGGTTATAGAAGTTACTATTACTGAACCATCAGATATTTTAGCTATTACTGCAGTGGAATTAATAAATACAAGTTGTTTTGAAGGTAATGACGGTGCGATAAATATTACATTTAATGGTGGAACAGCTCCATATAATTTTGCTTGGTCAAGTGGAGATAACATTGCAAGTCCTTCAACTTTAGAAGCAGGCGCTTACACATTGACATTAACAGATGTGAATGGTTGTCAGATAATTGCTGGACCATATATCATTAATGAACCTGCGGAATTGACAGCGGAAATCATATCTAGCAGCAATCCTGATTGTGAAGGCAATACGGATGGAAGTGCAACTGTAACTGTAGCGGGTGGAATAGGAGATTATACATATTTGTGGAGCAATAATGAGACAGGAGCGACCGCTGTTAATTTAACAGCAGGTACTCATTTTGTGACTGTAACGGATGAGAATGGCTGTACAGCGGTAGCGAGTGTGTTGTTGGTAGATCCTACAGGAATAGAGGCGACGATTACGGCAACGACAAATAATGTATGTTTTGAAGATGCTTTAGGAAGTGCAACTGTGACGGCTACGGGCGGATCGGGAGATTACACTTATGAGTGGTCAAATGGTCAAGTTGTTGATATAGCTACTGGATTAGTAGCGGGTACATATACAGTAACAGTAACAGATGTTGATGGCGGATGTACTGCGGTAGCATTTGTAGAGATAACAGAGCCTACAGAATTATTGGTAGAAATAATCAGCTTTAGTGATGTTAGTTGTAACGGTGAAGCAAATGGAACAGCAACAGTAAATGCTACAGGAGGCACTACACCTTATACCTATGCATGGCCAAATGGTCAGACGACATCTACGGCGACAGGTTTATTAGCCGGCACATATACCGTAACAGTTTTGGATGCTAACTTATGCGAAGATACAGCGGAGGTAACGATATCTGAGGCTGATGCTGTAACAGCAGTAGCTAGTACGGTAGAAGATGTGGCTTGTTTTGGCTCAGCGACGGGAGTTGTGACAGTTGTTCCGGGCGGAGGAATTGCACCATATACATATTTATGGAGTAATGGAAGTACAGATCAGACAATAACTGGTGTTATAGCCGGTACATATGATGTGACGGTATTTGATTCAAATGGTTGTTCAGCGACGAGCAGCACAATAGTAACAGAGCCGGCTTTAGCCTTGACGGCTGAAATAAGTGCCAGCAGCAATCCTGATTGTGAAGGCAACACGGATGGAAGTGCGACGGTAGAAGCTGAGGGTGGAACAGGAGATTATGATTATTTGTGGAGCAATGGAGAATCTACGGCAACGGCTGTTAATTTAACGGCGGGCACTCATTTTGTGACTGTGACGGACGATAATGGTTGTACAGCGGTAGTGAGTGTGTTGTTGGTAGATCCTACGGGAATAGAGGCGACGATAATTTCAAGTATAAATGTTAGTTGTTTCGGTGATGATAACGGACAAGCAACTGTCCAAGGTAGTGGAGGGGTTGGTCCGTATACTTATTTATGGAATACATTCCCTATACAACAAACAACAGCAACAGCCTTTGGCTTAGAAGCAGGGCAATATACAGTGACAGTTACAGATTCAGAAGGATGTAGCGCTGTGGCTATAGTAGATATTACACAGCCTACAGATTTAATAGCAGAAATAATTAGTTTTGAAAATATCAGCTGTAATGGTGGAAATGATGGAAGTGCAACAGTAAATGTAACAGGCGGTATTACACCATATACTTATTTATGGTCTCCGTCGACAGGGAATCAAATTACTTCTACAGCGATTGGTTTATCTTGGGGGACACATCAAGTGACGATTACTGATGGTAATGGTTGTAGTGTTTCAACTTCAGTCAATTTAACACAGCCTATTGTACTAAACAGTGCTGCAGGAGTGATTGATAATGTTAGTTGTTTTGGTGGTGATGATGGTGTGGCGACTGTAGGTGCTTCCGGAGGTACTACTCCATATACTTATTTGTGGAGCAATGGTAGTACAGATCAAATAATTACAGGCTTAACAGCTGGAATTTATTCTGTAACTGTGACTGATGACAATAATTGTACAAGTGTATCTCAAACTACAATTTTACAACCTGGAACTCCTGTGGAAGTTGACGTTTTGAGTTTTGTAAACCCTGATTGTGAAGGAACTACATCGGGAACTATAACTGTTGGAGCTGTTGGTGGAGTAGGTGGATACACATATACATGGAGTAATGGATTGACAGGAGCAAGTATTAGTAATTTAACTGCAGGAACATATACTGTAACTGTGACAGATGCCAATGGTTGTAGTGCTGAGACAAGTCAATTATTATCAGATCCTACAGGAATTGAGGCTACCATTACAGATGTGACGAATAATATTTGTTTTGAAGATGAATTAGGAACAGCTACTGTAACGGGCAGTGGAGGATCAGGAATGTATGAATATTTGTGGTCAAATGGTCAGACAACTGCAACTGCAACAGGATTGGCTGCAGGTAATTATACAGTTACTGTATTTGACGAAGAAGGGGACTGTTCAGCGGTAGCCTTTGTAGAGATAACACAGCCGACACTTTTAATAGCTGAGATAATAAGTTTCACAAATACTTCATGTGATGGAGCAGAAACAGGTTCTGCTACGGTAAGTGCGAGTGGTGGTACTACAGGTTACACTTATTTATGGCCTGCTTCTGCGGAGGATCAAACAACAGCAACGGCAATTAATCTTGCGGCTGGAACTTATGAAGTTACTGTTACAGATAATAATGATTGTGAAGCAACAGCTGAGGTGACTATATCTTCTTCAGGAGAGTTAGATATAGTTGAAATAAATGATATTGGACCATTGTGTTTAGAGACTGAGGTGCCAAATATTTTGTTATCAACTATCCCTGCAAATAGCGATGTAGTTTACACGTGGACAGGAGGAGCAGCAGCTGGCTTGGTTGATGGAAATTCAACCGGATTGAATGCCTTTATACCTTCATTTGAGGCGAGTAATTCTTTTGGAACCACCACAGTAACTGTTGAAGCTACATTAGATGGTTGTTCAAGCATTACTACATTTGATATAATAATAGAAGATACAGAATCACCTTTATTCATAAATTGTCCGCAGGATGTAACCTTTACAGTAGGGCTCTTTAACGACAATTGTGAGGGAGGTGCGATATGGAGCATACCATTCGTAGAGGATAATTGTGGTGATGTTGTGGTAACACAAACAATGGGACCTGTTCAAGGAAGTGACCTTGGTGTAGGATTATATGTTATTGGATATAGTGCAGAAGATGCAGCAGGAAATGAGGTGTTCTGTAGCTTTACTATTGAGGTAATAGATACGGAAGATCCGGTGATCGTATGTCCGGGGAATGTAGTCGTA
>CALCSX010000109.1 GCA_937894165.1 uncultured Saprospiraceae bacterium
AGAATGTGCTGGAGCCTATTATGACCAATTCGGAGAATATCAAGCAATTTGGTGCCAATGCCTACGCTAAACCTGCCACTGCACTCAATATTTTACGCGAGACCATCATGGGAAGGGAATTATTTGATTTTGCATTTAAAGAATATTCTAGACGGTGGATGTTCAAGCACCCTACACCGGAGGATTTTTTTAGGACAATGGAAGATGCATCGGGAGTAGATTTGGACTGGTTTTGGAGGGGTTGGTTTTTCGAGACAGAGCCCGTGGATATATCTATCGAATCTGTGAGCACCTTTCAAATTGAGAATCGCTCCTTGGCAGAGAGAGTAGAAGACCTGAAAAGTGATTACCGTCGGGAAGAAACTTATCTCAGCAATACCAGAAATAGAGATGATATTAAAGAGACGGTGGTGGAAAGAGATTCTCTTGCGAGGGATTTCTATAATGATTATGACCAATTTGAGGTAAGACCTGAAGATAATGCAGCTTATCAACGTTATTTGGATGATTTTGATGAAGAGGAGCAGGTTTTAATGGGGAAAGATTTGTTTCTGTATGAAATTAACTTCAAAAATGTCGGAGGTCTCGTTATGCCGGTGATAATTCAATTTAATTTTGAGGATGGTAGCTCGGAAGTTGAATATTTGCCTGCGGAAATTTGGAGAATGAATGAAAATGAAATTACTAAAGTTTTCGGGAAAGAAAAGAGGGTGGAATCCTTTGTTCTTGATCCTTTCCGAGAAACGGCGGATATCGATGAAACCAATAATTATTGGCCGCGCTCACACCAGCCTTCCAGATTTGAATTGTTTAAAAGAAATAATTCTGCTCGAGGTACCAGCCCGGCAAACAATCCTATGCAAAAAGCTCGACAAAGTCAATAATTTCATTCAGCTTTTTTAGAAACTGATTATTTTAGAATAACTTTGTAGTTTAATCAAAATCAAGCCGAATCATGAAAAAAATTATTATTCTTTTACTTTTAGGTGTTTCAACTTTTATCATCTCATGCGGAGAATCTTATCCTGATCAAGATAAAGTAGGCGGGGTGGTAAAGGATAAATTTAAAGAAAAAGAATCAGCCGGAGTGGATATTTATGCCGAGGGTAATGAAAAAGAGTGGACATTGGAGATTGACTTTGAGAAAAATTTTTCTTTTGTACATTCTGCGCAAGGAATAAATGTGAATGTACCTTTTAGTGACATAGGGGAAGATATAAGAGGAGATCGAGGTGCCGTTTATACTTACAATGGTGGAAGTCAAGTTCTAGAAGTGAATATTGTATATGACCAATGTGGAGACGATAAAAGATCATTTCATACTGTGATCCAAAATAATCCACACATTGAGGAAAATGTTGTGCTATTTAGAGGTTGCGGCTACAATCTTAATAAAAAGTAATCCACTATCCATATTAATTATGTTTGTTTCTGATTCTAATTTCAATTAGGATTAGGATGATTCATATTAGAAAAATTCTGTTTTTTTAGCAAATTCAGTTGTAATGATGGATGCTCAGATTGCTTTTTTTGAGTGGTCTAAATGATTGTAGAATACAGCAATTAAAAATACATGATTATTTCCAAATAATTTATATAAATTACAAAAAGAAATGGCTGTTCCAATTTTGAATTGAAACAGCCATATAATGATTTACTAATTAAAGTAACATCATTTTTGAAATCTATAGATCGTTAATGTACCGTTGTATAGCTTCCTTTGATTCGCCGGTCTTTTCTTGTATCCGTCCCAGTAATTCATCCTCTTTTCCTTCTACATAAGTCAAATCATCGTCGGTTAAATCACCATACTTTTGCTTGACTTTTCCTTTCAATTGATTCCAGTTTCCTTTTACTTTATCTTCAAATGCTCCCATGATATATTTATTTTAGGGTTATTAAAATTGATTATACTTCTAAAACAATGAATTTTTCCTAATTGTTTTATTACATCTTGTAAAAGATATTTCTTACAGCATTATTTTATAGTTTTATATGTCCTTCAAAGGAAATAATTTGTTTCAAAAAAGGATTCTGTTAGGAATTTGTGTTTAATAATCAGAGATTTTAATTCTAATATTTACCAAAAAGATAAATTCGATGGTGGCAAAACAGATATCAGATCAAAAAACTGAACGTTTTAAATTCAAAGACTTACCTAAGCTGCTTTGGGAGACTGTAAAAAGTTGGAATTCCAAAAATCCATTTAGGCTGGGAGCAGTTGTAGCTTATTACGCCGTACTATCTCTTCCAGGATTGCTTGTCATTATTATTAATTCTGTGGGTGCATTTTGGGGTGATGAAATTGTACAAGGTGAAATAACAAATCAATTTTCTGACGCTATAGGTGCGGATGCAGCTGAATCAATTATTTCTATGGTTGAAACAACTCAGGATGAGAAAAAAAGTCTGATATCTACAATTTTAGGTATCGGAGTAATGATATTCGGAGCGACTGGAGTTTTCTACCAACTGCAAATATCGTTGAATGAAATTTGGAGTGTTAAACAGGATCCCAAAGCCGGCTTTTGGAAGGTCATAAAAGATAGAACTTTAAGCTTTGGATTTATCGTCGTCATTGCTTTTTTACTTCTTATAAGTTTTGTCATTTCCACGGCGCTTTCAGTATTTAGTCAGTATTTATCAAATATGTGGCTGCCTGGATTTGTATCTATTGCTATAGTACTTGAATTTATTTTCTCTACCGCTGTAATAGGTTTTCTATTTGTTTTGATATTTAAATTTATGCCGGATGTTAAAATCCATTGGAATGCCTGCTGGTTGGGTGGCTTAATAACTGCCATCCTGTTTAATATTGGCAAGTATGCAATGTCATTTTACTTTGGTGAATCTGAACCGGGGTCTGTGTATGGAGCTGCAGGTTCAATAGTTCTCATACTTCTGTGGGTTTCCTATTCAAGTCTGATATTATTCTATGGAGCAGCATTCACCCAAGTCTATGCCAATCATTACAATTATGAAATACATCCCCAATCGCATGGTATGATTGTGGAAGAAAAAGAAATTATTATCGAAAAAGGAAGCGATAGCGAATAATGATTTTCTAAATTTACCGCATAAAGATTCTGTAATTATTTATATCTTTAAACTTGGAGTCCTAACACTGGTCAGAATGGTGAATTAAAGGACAGGAGCTAATTTTTTCGAAGTGAATAGAAGACAAGTTTAACTTGGTAACATAAAATTAACTTTGAAATGATATCAATCTAGGAAATAGTTCCTTTATTTGCAGTAAGATCAAAATTCTAAGCCATTGAGTGTAAAAAAGTACTATAAAGCGAAGCGAAAAAGTATGTATTTGAACCTACTTGAACGCGCTGTCAATGAAAAAATATTTATAGCTGTAATTTTAGTCGGAGTCGCTCTTTCAGCAGTTATGGTAAATTTTGGTCAGTCTGCCATGTGGCTAGGCTTTTTCTTTGCGGCTTATGCAGCTGTAGGAAATGATAGTATACAATCCTTAGGAACATTTATTGAAAGTAATAAAGACAAGAAATGGTGGGTATTGTGGTTATTTATAGGGACAATTTTTCTAGGGACAGTAACATTTAGTTGGGTCTATTTTAATGGGGATGTTTCTTATCAGCGACTTTTCAATTCTGATGGAACGACAAGTTTTCCACATCCTGATGAATTTAGTTTTTGGCAATTAATGGCGCCTCTTGCCTTATTAATCCTGACAAGACTCAGGATGCCCGTATCCACGACGTTTTTACTATTAAGTGTATTTAGTGCGAGTTCCAGTGGTATTATTGCAATGGTCGGGAAAAGTGTTTCAGGTTATGGCATGGCATTTATATTGTCTTTTGCTGTTTGGTATTTTTCTTATGAAATTATTAGAAAATACTTCAAGTCCAGAGATTTTGGGATTGGGTGGACAGTAGTGCAATGGACTGTAAGTGGCGCTTTATGGGCCGTATGGGTGATGCAGGATGGAGCGAATATTGCTGTCTTTCTTCCTAGACAATTAAGTTTTGACCAATTTGTAATTTTTGCAGGAGTAATTTTTATTGGTTTAGGTCTTTTATTTTATCTGAGAGGAGATAAAATTCAAAGGGTGGTCAGTGAAAAGATAAGAATTGCAGATGTTAGAGCGGCAACTATAGTAGATTTCACCTACGTGCTATTATTGATTTATAAATTATTTATCAGTACAGTCCCGATGAGTACAACTTGGGTTTTCTTGGGTGTAATGGGAGGAAGAGAAATCGCTATAAATTTAGCACGTAAGAAAGCTGGAACTAACCATAAAGTTAAGGCACTAAAATTGATTGGAAAGGATTTCTTATATGCCTTAATTGGTCTTCTTGTTTCGGTTATTTTGGCTGCAGGCGCAAATAAAGGTATTAGAGATGAAATATTTATTTATTTAGGATTTTAAGCTCTTTACTTTCTGTTTTAACTTGCATTTAACTTTTTGAATGTGTATCAGCATAACTTTTATTCGTTAAATTATTAATATTTAACAAAAAAATCGAAATATGAAAATTGTAAAAGTTTTAATCATCACTTCTATATGTGCTATTGGATTAAGTCCTATTCTTGGCCAGAAAGAAATTAAACAAGTAAAATCTCCTCAAGAGAGATCTGAAATCAGAACAGAAAAAATTGCTGAAGAGTTAGAGCTTACCGAAGAACAGAAAGCCAAGTTGTCAGTTATTAATGAAAAATATGCTGTACAAAGAAAACGGTTGGCGGAAGAGCATAGAGTTCAACGAGAAAAGAATAGAGAAGAAATGAAAAAGCTGAATGAATCTCAAAATCAAGAATTAAATACTTTACTGACGCCTGCACAGCGTAGCAAAATGGAAGAACATAGGAAGAAAAGTATGGATGTCAGAAAGGAGAAAAAAATGGAGTTTAAAGAAAAGCGGATGAATAAATCCGATCAGAAATAATGCAATATAGAAAGCTATCAATAATGGTAGCTTTTTTTAATACTTTAATTATTTTGTGTCAATTTTATATTGAGGTTGATAAAATTAAAAATTTTATAATGAAATATTTGTAGAAATAATTCGTCGGTATTATTATTTTACTTTAATATTGTAGTAATATCGTCTATTGATGTCGGTAATATTTTTCAAACGTCATATTTCTTATCCTAAAAGTAGCCAAACAACGAAGTGCAATTGTTGATTTGTCAAAGTTGAATTTTACATTGAAAAGGAAATTAATTTTTATATCGTTAAACATCCTAATATTTAAGTTCCTTCAAGGACTCGCATTTGGCATTCTAATAACGTTTTCTTTCCTTCCCAATTTATATTCTCAATCTGATTTTGAATCTATACCGGATTCAATTTTCGAAAAGTTAGATACCCTTAATAGTACTATTGACAAAGTAGATTATTTAAATTTAACCAGTCGGGCTTTAATTAGAAGTAATCCTGAACTAAGTTTTAAAATTAACGATTACGCACAAACCATAGCAGAAGAATATTATAGCCAGAATTTACGAGGTCTGATTAAAATGGAGCGAGGGATTTTACATTCAATGTTGAGCGACCACTCAGCCGCTCGTCCATTTTTCAAAGAAGCCGCGCACCATTATAGAATGGATAAAGATAGTATGCGACTTGGCTATGTATACAGAAATTTAGCGTTAGGATTCTCTCGGGAAAACATGCAAGATTCAGCACTGAATGCCTGCTTTGAAAGTTTATATTATTTGGACAGAAACAATGAAGATCATAAAGAGTTTCTTACGTTAACTTTGAATTCTTTGGCCAATATTTTATACCATAACAATTCATATCGAACTTCTATTCAGTATGCCGAAGCCGGAGCAGAGCTAGCCGCTGAGTTAAATGATAATCATGCGCTAGCTAGTGCTTATAATACAATAGGTTTGAATTTGCTCGAACTTGATGATGTAGGTTCTTTTGATTTTTTAAAGAAAGCTTACGATATCAATGTTCTCAGAAATGATAGTGTAAATATCATCATTACAATTCACAATTATGGTGTTTATCTCCTAGAAGTAGGAAGGCCACAAGAAGCTCTAGACACCTTGCTCTCCGGTTATAAACAATCTCTTAACGTTCCAGCTAACAGAACGGAGACTTATTATAAAGCAACCATTGCTAAGGCTTATTTTGAAATTGGAAATTACGAGAAAGCTGAGGAATATTTAGTTGAATTAGCTGATGCTTATGAAGAGAAACAAGAGTTGAGTCCATATGGAACTATTTTTGAAACTTTGTCTAAGCTTAGAGAAAAACAAGGTAGGTACAAAGAAGCCTTGCAATACATCCTTATAGCTAATAAAATTGAAGTTGATGGACTAACTTTAGAGAATGAAACTTTGGTGAATATCCGAGAAAGAGATTTAGAATATAACAAAAAACTAAAAAAACTTAATTATTTACAGACAACTAATGAGTTAAATCAAAAGGAACTTATTTTAAAAAATAGAAATCTACTTTTACTTTGGATAGTAATCATTGGTCTACTTATTATATCCGCTTTACTTTTCTATTTTATTAGAAAAATCAATCAAAGCAAAGCTAGAATAGAAAAAATTAACCGAGAGCTCTCTGCACAAAGTATCGATCTTAAGGAATTAAATCAAAGTAAAGAAAATCTTATTTCCATTATTGGACATGATTTGCGAGGACCTTTAGGTAATTTAAAAGAGTTGCTCTATTTGGTTCCTAACGAAGAGGATAAAATATCTCCTGAATCATTGAATATTCTGGGCTTAGGGAGAAGTTCTGTTGAACAGATGAACGACCTGTTAGCGAATCTATTAATATGGGCGAAATCACAAAAAAGAAAACTTCTAATCGATCAAAAGAGATTTGCGCTAAAAGCTGTTGTGGATAGAGTCCATGACCTTTACAGTTCCTTTTTGAGCTTCCAAAACATTGAATTGATAAATAATATTGACCATAAATTAGAAGTTTTTGCCGATCCTGATACTGTAGAAATAGTGATAAGGAACCTAGTAAATAATTCTATTAAATTCTCAAAACCCGATTCAAAAATTTTACTAACAGCTTTTCAAGAAGGCAATCATGTATTGTGCGTATTAGAGGATCACGCCGGTGGTATACCCGATAAAGTCGTAAATACACTTTTTAATAATGGAAATCAGCTGAATGCTCAGGAGGCTGCAATGATAAATGGCGGTTTTGGCTTAAAACTTTCTCAAGAGTTGCTGGTGGCAAATGGCGCTCATTGGTCCTACGAAAAAACTAAGGATGGAAGTAAAATAATTATTCATTTCCCCATAAATTCGCAATAAATAATCATTCATATTTACTGATAAAATATATTTATCAGCCATTAAATATTTAAGTTTATAGAAAATTAGTTGTCGTAACTATACTGATTTCAGAATAGAAAGCCAGAAATCTTCCACTTTCTATATTTCAGAATGAAAAAAAATACTATATTTGTCCACTGGAATAGAGTTACTTAGTAGTACTTTATTTCTTCGCATTCCCATTGAATATTAAATATTAAAGTATGAAAGTGAAGTTATACCTCAATTATAAGATAATATTTTTAGTACTTATTTCCTCGTTTATTCTAAGTTCATGTAGTAAGGATGAATTACCTCCTGTCCTGATCGATAATGTTGAGAATTACAATAATGAAGTCTTGAAAGAATGGGCAAATCTATATCTGGAAGTAGAGAGATATGCTCCTAATTTTCGACCTCCAATTTCAGCGAGAACCATGGGATATATTGGCCTTGCAGTGTATGAATCGGTAGTGGATGGAACTGTAAGAAATAAGTCCATTGCACATAATTTTCAGAACTTAAATATTCCGGGAATTGATCAAACCCAGGATTATTATTGGCCATTGGTCATAAATTCGGTCTATGCACAATCTATGAAATTGTACTTTCCGCACATTTCTAATGAATACCGCAACAAAATAAAATTACTGGAGGAAAAGTTTAACGACCAATATCGCAGTGAAATTTCTGATGAGGTTTTCGATAGATCAACTATTTATGGTCGAGGTGTAGCTTCTGCCGTATATAATTATTCAGCAACAGATCCTGCAGGTCATGAAGGTTTTTATAATCCAACATCCGCTGCTTATGTGCCGCCCCAGGGTATCAATTTGTGGCAACCCACCGCACCTGATTACAGCAGAGCTCTTTTGCCTTACTGGGGATTTTCAAGAACATTTGCCTTAAGCAATAGTGATAAGCTATGCGATCCTCCTTTGGAATATAGTGAAGATCCTAATAGTGAATATTATAAGCAAGTCTATGAAGTTTATGATATAGTGGAAAACATGAATTATGATAATAGATGGATAGCAGAATTCTGGTCGGATGACAATGGAGGTCTTACTTTTACGCCGGCCGGAAGATTATTAGCTATAGGATTACAGCTATTGGATATGAAAGATTTGAATTTAGCCGAAACGGCTGAGTTTTTTGCAAAGCTTGGTATGGCCTTATCTGATAGCGGTGTTGCTGTTTGGCATAGTAAATATCACTATAACTTAGAAAGGCCCTCAACTGTCATTAATAGAATTATAGATCCCAATTGGGTGACTATATGCAATAACCCTATCACCGGTGATATAGGAAAATCTCCAAATTTCCCTGCTTATCCATCAGGTCACAGTGGATTTGGTTCTGCGGGAGGACTTGTCTTTGCTGAGTTCTTTGGAATGAATTTCTCTTTCACTGATAATTGTCATAAGGATAGAACTGAATTTAATGGCACTCCACGTTCGTTTACTTCCTTTAAGCAAATGTGGGAAGAAAATGCTTATTCTCGAATTCCATTGGGAGTGCATTACCAAATGGATTGTGATTCGGGAATAGAATTGGGATTACGTGCTGCCCGGGCAGTTATTGATTTGGACTGGAAATAATTCATCCGCCTAATAATATTCAAATAGAAATTTAAAAAGTCAGGTAAATAAATCTACCTGACTTTTTAGTTTGACTCATTGGAAACTGACTAGTTCCTAAATGGATTCTTACCCTTGAAATATTGGATATTTGTCGAAATGCCCAGATGATGAGTCCCTCCGGCGATGTGATATACACTATAAGCATAATCAAATTTCAATCTCTTCATTCGTAAGCCCACTCCTGCACTAAAGCCTGTCAGACTTCGGAAATCCATAACTTGAAGTTCTCTCTTTCTAAGATGGTTATAGGCAACTCTCAAATTAAAATTCTCCTTCTCACCGAGTAGCAATTCCCCACTGATGACCAAATGTCGAAAAAGGTTATCTACAAATTTATTGATACCAGAAGTTTCATTCGAAGTTTCTCCGATAACATTATTAACTTTATTGAAAGGTGAGACATACCTCATATCAGCGTTATGAAGACTATGTGCCATAACACCAAATCTGAAAGGAACATGGGCAAGTTGCTTGGTGAATCCGGCCACTAAATTAACAGGTATCTTTTCTCTTCTATCAGGCATATAGGAATCTAATTGGAAACCCATATTTTGTATGGCGAGCCCTACTACAAGCTTCTTTTCGGGATCAGTATATTGTGTGCCCACATCGAAAGCCATGCCCGAAGCGTTGTAACCGCCCAAATAACTACCGATAAACTTCATATTGGCACCAACTCTAATTCTTTCGTTAGCTTGATAAGATCCACCTATTACCATCGCTATCTCATTAGCAGAAAATTCACCTAAAACATTTCCTATCTCATCGGCCTCTTTGAAAATGCCATAATTTACATATTTAAAGCCGCCATGTAAGGTTGTATTCCATTTCTTGATATGATGAGCATAAGAGGCATAGCCATTTTGTACATCTTGAAATAAGAATTGGTGATTGAAGGAAACAGACTGATGCGACATTTCTTCATTCAGGGCTGCCGGATTAAACCAAGCATAAGTGGGATCCAGGCCAGTATGAGCAACTGCATTTTCCCCCGCTCCGGTTATGGCCGCTGAAGGCGATAAATACAGAAACTGGAATGTCTGCTCCCCACCAAATTGTGAAGATAAACTATTGATACAGATCGTGAAAAATGTCAGGAATATTAGTATTTGTCTAGTCATTGAACAGTTAGTTCTAAAGTTTTAAAAGGTCACTTTATATTAAATCATAGTTGAATGTCAGTAGAATCTTTGATACTCCATGTGGTTTTACATAGGCCTAAATTACATTCCATTTTCTTAATCATCTCACCGTTTTCATTGTACAATAATAATTCGCCATCCTCTTGGTCCCCATCTTTATAGTAGCCTTTAGCTTTGATGTTTTGGTTAGGGAAATATTCGATGAATGGGCCATTTTCAAGATTATCCTTAAAGGAAACGACCTCCTTTAATTTGCCATCATCATAAAATGCTTTCCATTCACCCTCCATAGCATTGTTGACATATTTGCCGGTAAGTTTTTTCTCACCATTCTCCCAATAAGAAGTCCATTCACCTTCAAAATATCCATTTGAATATTTTTCTTCTGTTTGAATTTTTCCGGAAGGATAATATAATTTTCGCATGCCATTTAATACACCCTTTTCAAACACCCCTTCTTCATAAATCTGCCCATCCGCATAAAACTTCTTATAAGTTCCGTCTTTAGCACTATCTTGAAGACTTATCTCATATACTTCAATTATTTTACCACTATCATCTTTTATCTCTACAATGCCCTTTTCCTGTTCAGAACATGAACTTAAAAGAAGAAATGAGGAAATTACAGCGAACAAATAATTTCGATTCATAGCTAATTTTTAAACATAACGTTAATATTATTCAATTCTTATTTGGGGTTCAATAGAATCATCTAAAATTGGTTGATCTTTATCTAAATGCATTGTTGTAAACAGAGCAAAAATTCCACAAAAGTAAATGCCTATTGTTAAAAATACACCTACCCCGAAGAAAAAAATCCCTATTCCGGCCATGCTTAAGAATATTATAAAAAGTATAAAACCCTTGAAAAATATTCTCGTTGTAGTATTAACACTTTGTGCTAAAGCTTTATAGGGTCGCATTCCATGGAAAAGTACATAGGGCACCGCAAGACTTGTCAAATAAAGTAAAATAATAGTTCCCACCGTCGCTAATATGAATTCAGTACTTCTTAAAGATAATAATATTTCAGATTGAAGCGCTGCATCACGCGTCAACATAAATTCGCTTAATAATGGGGTATACTTATTGGAATAGGGCAGGTAAATCAAAGAGATAACTATGATTTTTGTGACATTGACGATTACCAAAGGAAGTAAGAAATTGCTTCCCTGTAAAAAAGTTCCGAATGAAGGTATTGGAACCTTTTGACTTTCCATTAAATACAAATAGTATCCTGCTAATAATAAAGGCCAAACTGCAAATTGAAACAAAAGCCCGGCATATGGATGAAGACTATTTGATATAAGAACCAAGGTCAAAATAATCATGCTAAATATCGTAAAATGCATGAAAACCTTCTTATAAAAAACAAAGGTTAGTTGAATGACCTCACTTAATTTTATCTCTCGCATAGTTCTTTAATACTTTAGAAGATTTTATTTTTTAGAAAAATCCGATATATTTCAGCTACTATTTTTGCTTATACTTGTCGTACTCTCTTTTTTATTGTTTTCTTATGTATTTAAATAGAAAAAACAGAGGCGACCATGATTGACCGCCTCTGCAATATATAAATTCTTAATTTTATAACCTCAAATGCCTATAATTATTTGCATCGAAGCCCTAAAATTTAGTATAAAATAGTTCTCTGATCATTTATATCTGCAGATTCTACCATTGCATTCAATAATCTGTTTGAAGCCATGTTACGGGCAGACATATTGTTTGTTTGTTTAATTAATGACATTGCGCCCGTACTTTCTTTAACATTTTTTGAAGTAGGCATAGCGAATAAAATTCCACTATTGCCCGCAACAGCTCTACTCACGCTATTCACTTCAGTTTTGAAGATTGCCCCTACTAGTTTACCTTCACCTTGTACTTTCGAAGAAGACATATTTGCAAAATTAATATTATTCAAGGTGTCAACTTGTGCATTGTACATAGAAACTGCTTCGTTAAAGCCTTTTCCTTTAATAGCATTATTAAGTATTTCTGCTTTCTTTTGATTCCTCAAGACAGGTGTGACTTCTTCTCTGATATTATCTACAGTTACTTCACCTTCTGTTTTTACGCCGTCCATTGAGGCTACTATATACTTGGTGATAAAAAAGTCTCCTTGGTTCTGAATTGCAAAAGCATCAGGAGAAACATCTCCTATTTCTGTTCTTCCATCAAAGAGCCATTGAACCATATTTCTTACGCCACCCCCTTGGCCTATCCCGCCAATCGTATGGTCAGAATCAACAATACCTTTCGCAGAGAGATTTATCATTCCTTTTGATTTTGCTGCTGCTTTAAGTGCTTCACCATTTGGATTTTCGTCGATAAAATTCAAAGCCTGATCTCTAACTTCATCTTGCGTACGAGATGAAGGAACAATTGCTTCATTTAAATAAGCTATTTTAACCCCCTCATCTTTAGTAATGAATTTTTTGCCGGTAACTTCTACCAGGTGAAAACCAAAATCAGTACCTACTAAATTTAATTCCCCTTCCTTCGCTTTGAAGAATATCAAATCATTAAAAGGCTTTACCATCATTCCAGCAGCTGCATAGCCAAGGTCTCCTCCTGAAGCGGCACTACCATCTTTGCTATATTTTCGAGCCATTGCAGCAAATGTTTCACCACCACTTTCAATAGCGGTTTTGATACTATCGAGTCTTGCAAGCGCAGCCTGAGCTTCCTCTTGGGTCTTTGGAGTCAATAAAATGTGTCTTGATTGAACTGAATCAGGAATAATCATTCTGTCCAATACTTTCGATACTCTGTAGTTGTTTCCCTCCTTGTAAGGACCGTAAACTGAACCTATAGGTAGAGAAAAAGCTAATTCAGCAAAAGCCGGGCTTATATCCTCTTGCAATACATATTCAGAAGTGTAGGTTCCATAATTATTCACAACAAATAATGAATCATTTTCTGTTATTTCAAATTCAGCCTTTAACTCTGTCAACTGCTCTCTGATTTCCATTGAATCTTTAGCAGATGGGATAACATCAAATACAACATAGGTTATATTTCTCTCTTCTTTTTTACTGCTGTACAAGGATTTATTCAACTTAATGAACTCTTCAATATCATTATCTGTCACTTCAGCTTCACTGTCCGGGATAGCTGAATAAGGCACTGTAGCCATTAAGGCAGATATTTCGGTATTTTGATCTTGTTCCATTTTGCGAGCCACAAAATTGGGAGTATACATACTTTTTGCTGTCAAATTAGCCAATTTGCTTTCCAATCTGGCTTTGATTATCTCCTTTTCCTGAACGCTCCAATAAGCTTTCAATGTTGGATCCATCGTGCCTCCTTGAATTTGCTGCTGATATTCAGTTAGTTGAGCGCGAGATACCTGTCCGGTTTGTGGATCAGTGAATCTTTGTGAAATTATTGGACTCAAACGAGTACCAAATTGAAGATCAATTAATTCTTCTTTGCCCACACTTAAGCCTAACTCTTCCGCTTCTTGTTCTAAGAGTGCTTTTTCGACAAAATAATCATACAAATAATCTTTCTGCGCATAAGTGTCACCGGATGCTCCTGAATACAAAATAGATTCAGTGGCTCTGAACTCCTGAAGACTTATCTTCTCCCCATTTACAGTGGCTACATTAAACTCTTGACCTCTAATATCTTGGTTTCCGGACATATCCATGATGATAAATCCTGCTACTCCAATACCTATGGCACCAATTAGTAGACCCGTATTGTTCCTAATTCGGCTGATTATTCCCATTTTGAACTAAATTTTCTTTTTCTTTTGAATAAAAATTGTTTTCCTTTCCGATTTACCCCGCAAGATATCAGAAAAACTTTGCAAAGGTAATAGTAATTCGCGTAATTTCAAATATCTTTTCAGTCTATATAAGTAGGATGCGTGGAGATAGCCAAATTCATAAGATATTTTAGAAATTATCGAGTTTTGAACCGGTTCATATTTATTATTCAGAACTACTTTTGAAATTTTCGTATGCAGCCTCCATTTCCTCATAAAAATCCTTTCCATAATTCCTTATCAGTGCTTCCTTGACAAATTGAAAGACCGGAACTTTCAAGGCCTCACCCAAACTACAGGCAGCTGAACAAATATCCCATTCATCATAATTTAAAGCTTCGAAATCTACTCCTTCCACTTTATTTATTCTGATAGGATATAAATGACATGAAATAGGTTTTTTGAAATTGATGTCGCCGGCTTCATAGGCTTTTTCAATCCCACATTTTGCTATTCCATTATTTTCATAGGTAAGAAATGCACATGCTCCATCATCCATTAGTGTGGTACCGTCCTCATTGGCTTCACGATACCAGGTTGCAACTCCTTTCGATAATAACCTTTCCTGTGACGCATCAGAAAGGTAAGGTAGCACTTTGGGTAGAATGTTATTTAGAATAGTCACTTCCTCCTTCTCCAGAGGTGCCCCAAAATCTCCTTCCCAACAGCAAGCTCCTTTGCATGCATTTAAGTTACACACAAATTTTTGTGTAAACACCTCATCACTAACCAATTTCTCCTGAATGATATACATATTTTGCTAACGTTTTCGGTTGCAAAGATATTTTTTTATATACGATAAATCATCGCAAATATGAAATCTATTATCAAACGGTCTTAAATTCTAATCCGAAGAAAGTATAATCCTAATTATTCTTGCGTATCACTTCCAACATTTTATTAATCTTACTTATTTTTTTTGAAAATATCCTATAAAACCTGACAAATAATAGTAGGAGTATTCTGTTGAATAATTATTTATTGTACCTTAGCAGACCAGTTAAAAAAATGTGTAAACAGATAATTGTTTGGTTATTTAATCCTAAAATCATGTTAATTGTAAAGAATAATATTTGACATAAATTTTATTCTATTAAACATAATTTGAAAGAACACATTGGATAGATTAGGAGTTATAAGTATTCAAAATTCCCCAAAAAAGGAAAAAATATAATAAAGCGAAAAATGGACAGATTAAAGAAGTTATTTCAGGAGAAATTTACAGAGCAAAGAGATATCATCAAGGAGTATTTAAAGGTTTCCGGAAATAAGAAATTGGACGAGGTAACTGTGGCGCAGGCATTTGGAGGCATGAGGGGGATCAAATGTATGATTTGGGAGACTAGTGCTTTGGATGCTGATGAAGGAATTCGTTTTAGAGGTTTATCAATTCCTGAATTAAAGGAGCAGCTACCACGTGCTAAAGGAGGTAGAGAGCCCCTTCCGGAAGGTTTGTTTTGGCTTATGTTGACAGGAGAAGTCCCTTCCGTCGAAGATGTGAATTGGTTGTCAAAGGAATGGAATGATAGATCTGAAGTTCCTTCGTATGTCTTTGATATTTTAGAGAAGACTCCCTTGAACACGCATCCAATGACGCAATTTACTATTGCTATCAATGCTATGCAGAATGAAAGCATTTTTGCAAGTCGTTACGCTGAAGGTTTTTCAAAAAATGAATATTGGGATGCCACCTATGAAGATACTATGAATCTTGTAGCCAGATTGCCTAAGATAGCAGCATATATTTTCAGACGTCAATATTTTGATGGCAATCATATTGAAGCAGATAATTCTTTAGATTGGGCTGCTAATTTTGCGCATATGCTGGGCATTAACCACCCGGATTTCAAATCTTTGATGAGACTTTACTTGACTATTCATGCTGATCATGAAGGCGGTAATGCTTCAGCACATACGACACATCTTGTGGGAAGCACATTGAGTGATGCTTACTTGTCATTAGCTGCAGGAATTAATGCTTTGGCCGGGCCTTTGCATGGTTTGGCAAATCAAGAAGTTATCAAATGGATTTTCACGATGTTAGAGGAAATTGGTACTGAAAGCCCAAGTGCAGACCAAATTGCAGACTATGTGCACAAAACTTTAAATGCTGGTCAAGTTGTACCGGGATATGGTCATGCCGTTTTAAGAAAACCCGATCCCCGATTTACTGCCCAAAAGGAATTTGCGGAATCTTATATCAAAGATTCCAATGTTGTAGATGTGGTTTGGAAAATATTTGATGTGGTTCCACCGATTCTTGAGTCTCTTGGGAAGGTAAAGAATCCATGGCCTAATGTGGATGCACATTCCGGTGCTCTGTTAACGTATTATGGTATGAACCAATATGATTTCTACACTGTGTTATTTGGGGTATCAAGAGCACTTGGAGTATTGGCAGCATTGTGTTGGTCAAGAGCATTAGGCTTGCCTTTGGAAAGACCAAAATCTCTGACAAGTGAGGCCGCTATGAAATTAGTCCCTTAATAATTAAGGTTTTTTATCTTTTAATTTGAAATTAAATTTTATTTAGTAAATTCACAAAATTTTTTTCAAAATATTATAGGTTTATTAATTCTTACACTATTCCATAATTAATAATAAAATATGAGCATTCCGGAGAATTTAAAATATACTAAAGATCATGAATGGGTCTCAGTAAGTGGTGACATAGCAACTGTCGGAATTACTGATTTTGCACAAGGCGAACTTGGAGAATTGGTTTATATAGAAGTTGATACTGTTGGTGAAACTTTACAGAAAGAAGAAGTCTTCGGTACTGTGGAAGCAGTAAAAACTACTGCAGAGCTTTATATGCCAATCTCGGGAGAAATTCTTGAATTTAACTCTGACCTCGATGAATCAGAAGGGGATAATCCCGGCTTGATAAATGAAGATCCTTACGGACAAGGATGGCTGGTTAAATTAAAAATTACCGATTCATCAGAATTAGATGAATTAATGAGTCCGGAAGAATATAAAAATCTGATTGGATAGTAATATTATTTTAGGATGCACCAAAATTTAGTTTTATTGCATCCTAAATGAGAATGATGTTCATTGAAAAATTATTGCACAAAAGAACTAAATTACTATTTTGGATCTTTCTGATTTTAGTAGTTACACTATTTCCTAGTGAAAAGTTACAAGAAAGAGAGTTCGAGATAATTGATGGGGCAGACAAAATAATTCATGCATTTATTTATGGAGTTTTATCATGGCTTCTTTGTTTGAATTTTTATAAAAAAATGCCTGATTCCTGGAAAAATTATAGTTTAATAATCATTTGTGCGACCTTATTTGGACTATTGATGGAGTTACTTCAATATAGTTTCCCGGCATTAGGTCGTTCTTTTGAAGTTTTAGATTTTCTTTTTAATTTTCTTGGTGCAGTAATTGGTTGTGGATGGTTTATTTTAAATAAATTAAAATTATAGATTATGTTAGATCCGGAATTTAACTCCCTACATCTTCTAATAGGACTACTACTGGTAGTTGCTATAATGATAGGGATAATAGTATTCTTCAAAATGAAGATGCATAAGAGAACCAGCGGAGATCTTACAGTTGCCAATAAAGGCAAGAAGTATGATTCTCCAATGGATGCCAGAGTGAAATATCCTGAAGTAAATGCTTTCCGCTATTCAGGCTCTTTTTTCAATTTCGGTCTCTTAAGTTCTATCACGATTATATTATTAATTCTTAACTGGACAGTTACCGAACCTCCTGTAGTAATACCTGATGGAGCCTTGGAAATGGAAGATGATATAATTATTGAGGTGCCAAGAACAGCGGAACCACCGCCACCACCACCACCGCCGCCACCACCGGTAATTGAGGAAGTTCCTGAAGAGCTAGCTCCTGAGGATCCACCTGAATTAGCTTCAATGGATGTCGATGTGGAAGATGAAATAGTGGAGAAAGAGGTAGTAAAAGCACCGCCACCACCACCACCACCTCCTGCTCCTAAAGTTGAGGAAATATTTTCAGTGGTGGAACAGATGCCAAGGTTCCCTGCCCCGGCTTGCGAAAGTAAAGGCACGCAAGATGAAAAGGCTGCCTGTGCTCAACAAGAAATGCTTCAATACATTTATAAGAATGTTAAGTATCCGGCTTTGGCACGTGAAAATAATATTGAAGGTAGAGCAATTATACAGTTCGTGGTAGAACCAAATGGCTCGATCACAGATATTAAATTGGCTCGTGAATTACAAGGAGGATTGGGCGAAGAAGCTGTAAGAGTTGTCCAATTGATGGCAAAAGAGAAGAAATGGATTCCGGGAATGCAGAGAGGTAAACCCGTTAGAGTGCGATTCACCCTCCCAGTTCAGTTTAAATTGGAATAATAATTACTTTAAGAAATTATATTTGGGATAACATTAATTTGTTATCCCTTTTTCGTTATAGCATACACCATTATCGAGAATTATTGCATCTTTTAATTATAGACTTTTAGTCGTTTATAAGGCATCTTTTAGCCTTAAAGACACTTATTTTCTCACATTTTAAATTTACCATTATGTTCAACTTCGAATATAGTACTAGCGGTGTATTGCTTACAATTTTGGCTTTAGCATTCATGATTTTAATCCTGATAGCACTTGTAAGACACCTTTTCAAAATCAGGTCAGCCAAATTGAAATTAGGTGGTAAACCCATAAATAATACCTTAATCTCATTAGCAGAAAGAGTTAAATACAGCGAGGTAAATGTAAATCAATACAGAAGTGCGTTTTTTAATATGGGGCTTTTCATTTCCATAAGTTGTAGCATATTAATTCTGAACTGGCAAACGGAAGTTCCGACTCAAAAAGTTTATAATTATAATTATGAAGATATTTATACGCCAATCGATATACCCCGAATCGCAAATAAGGAAGCAGCCCTACCTATTCCGCCGCCCCCATTGCCGACTGCAGCAGAAATTTTACCTGTTGAAAAAATGATAGAAATGACGGAGGTGACTGAAATTTATCCAATTCTAGATTCAGACGAGTCTATTGAGGGAATAGATGAAAATATAGCCCCTCCCTTGCCAAAGACCCATCCAAAAGAGAAGGATCTTGATGAAATATTCATGGCTGTGGATCACATGCCACGATTTTTATCTAGTAATTGTGAAGAGTTACCTAGCAAAGATGAAAAAGAAGCCTGTGCACAGGAAGAAATGCTACAGTATATTTATAATAATGTAAAATATCCGAGCCTAGCAAGGAACAATAATATTCAAGGAAGGGCAGTCATTCAATTCGTCGTAGAGACTGATGGTACAATTACCGACATTAAATTAGCGATAGAGCTGCAGGGAGGATTGGGCGAAGAAGCAATGAGAGTAGTGCATTTGATGGCATCTGAAAAGAAATGGTCTCCCGGGATTCAGAATGGAAAACCTGTAAGAGTAAGATTTTCTCTTCCAATACAATTTACCTTGCAGTAAAAAATACAGCTAATTGGAACTATCGTGAACCAATTATTTTTTAACAATGTTTGGAAAAGCGTTATCTTGCTGCAACACTTATTGTGGCGTGGATGCGTTAAAATATGAAATGGTTAGGATATGAAGTTGAAGTTAAAGTTAGGTATAATCTTTTTCGCATTATTTTTAGTGGTAAATAGTTTTGGTCAGGACTCCAGACTGGCTTCACAATATTATGTAGATGGGGAATTTGAGAAGGCAGCGACGATGTTTAAAAATCTGTATACTAAATTCCCAACGAATAATTATTATTTTGAAAAATATGTAGAATGTCTTCAGAAATCCGATCAACAGGATGAAGCAGAAAAAGTTATTAAAACCGCCTATCAACAAAACAAGGACGATGTTTCAGTTTCTTTAGCATATGCTCAGATTCTCGAAAATAATGACAGGAATTCCGAAGCTGAAAAGATTTATAGCCATATTATTAAACAAACGCCAAAGAATATCAATGAGGTTCATTATCTGGGAAGCCGTTTAAGGAATTATCAAAAAATGGATTTGGCACTTCAGGTGTATGAGAATGGCTTAAAAACATTCAATAATGACCCTGATCTTGCCTATTCCGCCGCATTATTATATAAAGAGACCGGAAATTCAGCTAAAATGATCTCTTCTTATCTCGACGCACTTCTTAGTGCAAATGACAGAGTAAGTATAATACAGAGTCAATTTCAAAGATATCTCTCTAAGGATGAATTCGAAATTCTCAAAGGACAACTCTATGATAGAGTGCAAAAAGACCCTTCCACAATTATCTACACACAGATGTTGGCTTGGGTATTACTTCAGGAAAAAAATATTGGAGGTGCATTAAGGCAATATATTGCGCTCGATAGAAGATTGAATCTGGATGGTCTAGAAGTATTCGAAATGGGTAAAATGGCGTCTGCAGAGGGGGATTACGAGGTGGCCATGAATGCCTATAATTATATCATTGAAAATAAAAATAAGAATCTAGGTGTATATCACAATGCTCGAAACGAAATATTAGAAGTTAATAAACGAAAATTGCGATACCAATTGCAAGTCTCACAAGAGGAGATAGAAGAATTGCGTAAGAATTACGAGCAGTTTTTTACTGACTTCGGCAAGAATAATAACACATCTAGAGTTTTAATCTCCTATGCCGATTTTGAAGCAATGATTGCTGAGGATATCGAGAAAGGTATTAGCCTATACAAGGAATTGTTGAAAATTCCGGGTTTGAATAGTTATAGTTCCGCAAACGCCAAGATACAATTAGGGGACTTGTACTTAATCTATGGAGATATTTGGGAAGCGACCCTTTTATACGCACAAGTTGATAAGGAATTTAAGGATGAAATAATTGGACAGGAAGCCCGCTACCGCATGGCCCGACTGTCCTATTTTAATGGTGAATTTGAATGGGCGAAAGAGCAATTTGATATTCTTAAAGCATCTACAAGCCGAATGATCTCAAATGATGCAATAGATAAGGTGGTATTTATAAATGATAATCTAAATTTAGATACTACAGCCGTTCCTATGACCATGTTTGCAGATGCAGAAATGTTCGTTATTCGCAGAAAATTCAGTGAAGCAATTAGTATAATGGACTCACTTTTGATCAAATTTCCCGAACATGGTTTGGCCGACGACATTTTTTACCTAAAAGCTCATATAGCTAAAGAAATGAAGGACTTTGAAATGATGGAGGGCTTTTATCTCGAAATAATTAATAATTATCCAACAGATATTAAGACAGATGACGCTATTTTTGAACTTGCGGAAATGTATCAAACTATTTTAAATCGTCCTCAAGATGCCCTCAACCTGTATGAGAAGTTGTTTTTAGAATATGATAATAGTATTTTTGCTGTTGAAAGCAGAAAAAGATACAGATTTTTGAAAGAGGAAAATTCTCCTTCATTATAAAAATAAAAATTTAAGCTAATTTCATGTTTATATACAACGTAACCGTAAAAATAGATAATAGTGTCCTTGATGAGTGGCTAAGTTGGATGAAAACCAAACACATTCCTGATGTTCTGGCAACTCAAATGTTTATGGATGCTAAAATAATGCGAGTGCTTACAGGAGAGGTTGATGGATCTACTTTCGCAATTCAGTACAGCTGCGATAATCCCATGAATATTGACGAATATCAAAATAAATATGCGGCATCCTTACAAAAAGAACATGCTGAAAAATACAAGGATAAATTTGTTGCCTTTAGAACCATCATGAAAGAGGTTTGATCGGTATTTAATTAGACTGGAATTGACTTGTAATAAGTTTGATTTTTGTCCTTTTATGAATTAAATAGTATTTTTGAGCCCGGGTAAAACAAATAGTTAAAAAAAATAAAATAGATCGATGGATTTCAGCTTAAACGAAGAACAATTAGCAGTTAAGGAAGCGGCTAGGGAATTTGCACAAAAGACTCTCAAGCCGGGAGTTATTGAAAGAGATTCCAAAATGATATTTCCCACGGATGAGGTTAAGCAGATGGGGGAATTGGGTTTCTTGGGCATGATGGTAAATCCGGAATTCGGAGGTGGTGGAATGGATACTGTGAGTTATGTTCTTGCAATGGAAGAAATTTCAAAAATTGACAATTCTTGTTCAGTAGTTATGTCTGTCAACAATTCATTGGTTTGTTGGGGTTTAGAAACTTATGGTACGGAGGAGCAGAAGGAGAAATATTTGCCGCGTTTGGCTTCAGGAGAATGGATAGGCTCATTTTGTTTATCTGAGCCGGAGGCAGGCTCTGATGCTACAAGTCAACGCACGCTTGCCGTAGATATGGGGGATCATTATCTCTTAAATGGCACTAAAAATTGGATCACTAATGGGGGTACTTCCAGCCTGCATCTTGTCATAGCTCAAACAAATGTGGAAGCGAGGCACAAAGGGATTAATGTTTTAATAGTGGAAGCTGATTGGGAGGGTGTTGTGATAGGCGCTAAAGAAGATAAATTGGGGATTAGATCATCAGATACACATACGATCATGTATAATGATGTCAAAGTTCCTAAATCCAACAGAATAGGTGCTGATGGCTTCGGTTTTTCCTTTGCTATGAAGGTATTGGACGGCGGACGGATTGGAATCGCGTCACAGGCGTTAGGAATAGCAGCCGGAGCATATGAATTGGCGGTAGCCTATGCCAAGGAAAGAGAGACTTTTGGGAAACCAATAGCGCAACATCAGGCTATTGCTTTTAAATTGGCTAAAATGGCCACAGATATTGAAGCTGCTCGTCTCTTGGTATATCGAGCTGCACAATTGAAAGACAGAGGAATGAATTATACTTCTGCTGCAGCTATGGCGAAATACTTCGCATCAAAAGTTGCTATGGAGACGACAGTGGAGGCTGTTCAAGTTCATGGTGGCTATGGCTTTGTAAAGGAATACCATGTAGAAAGGTTGATGAGAGATGCCAAAATCACTCAAATATATGAAGGCACCTCCGAAATACAACAACTTGTGCTATCCAGAGGAATATTGAAAGGAGAATTATATCCTCCCTTATAGTTAATAAAGTTCCATCAAAGTGTGAGGATGGTTGAAAATAATACATCGGCATTCGTGATTTTGCCGAAGCGAAATGTTTAAACTGACGAATGGGACTATCACTTTTTTTAGGCAGATATTTTGGAATACCGGTTAAAGTCCATTGGACATTTGCGCTGTTATTAATGTATCTGATATTTTTTGGCTATTCTAATGGGCTTTCCGGAATTGGCATTCTTTGGTTTTTAATTTTCATAATTGCCTTATTTATCTGTGTTGTTTTACATGAATTGGGACATGCCCTTGCTGCTCGCTATTACGGAATAGAAACGAAGGATATTATTTTATCTCCTATCGGTGGCTTGGCCAGGCTCCGCGGTATGCCTGAGAATCCTTTTCATGAATTTATAATTGCTATCTGCGGGCCCTTGGTAAATGTAGTTATCGCTCTCATTTTGCTGCTGGTTTTGGTTTTTAATGGGGGTTTTAATTTTGGAGAAATACAATTGGACGGGGAGCTGCCTAGTTTTGAAGTTTATTTCTGGCCAATATTGCTTTTATATAATGTAATTTTGGTCGTATTTAATATGATCCCCGCATTTCCTATGGACGGTGGGCGGGTGTTGAGATCCTTGCTGGCCATGCGTATGAGAATTACCAAAGCAACTCAAATCTCATCTTTTATAGGGAAGGGTCTGGCTGTGGGTTTTGTTATTTTCGGAATTTGGATGGGGAGCTTTACATTGCCTGTTATAGGAATTTTTATTTTTTATGCAGCACATGCTGAATATAGAAATTTAGTTGCGAGGGAAGTCTATGATAAAGGCAAGGTAAGAGATGTGGTCAATCGAAATATCCACACTTTTAGTCCTTCATTAGGGGCAGGCTGGGTGCTACAGCAAATGAATAGTGCGCAGATTGAACGAGCTTACATAGTTTGTGATGATACTTCGAAGTATTATGGCTTAATAGATAAGGATCAATTGGAAAATCAACTTGCTATTCATGATGTCATCGAAGAAATATCTCTTTTTGCCGTAAAAACCCCATTGGTGTTTTTAGACGATCCTCTAAGGCTTGCTGCAGTGAGACTTAACAGCTCTACTCGTAAAATCATTCCTGTATTTGATATGGATATGAAATTATACGGAGACATATCTGATGAAATGATAATTAGTCAAATGAATAAGGTTTGAGATAATATTTAGAGACTATTTTATTACCGAGAGAGAATTATCATAATAAAAAAAGGAAATGGGTATTTCCATTTCCTTTTATTTCGATTAGAAATCTAGTATTTTATATTCCCAGTTTCTGCTTAACCTTTTCTGTAACATCTTCTGATTCAAGAGCATAAAGCATGGCACCGGTTGATGTGTCAAAAATAAAAGCGTAATCATCTTCATCTCCAACGGCTTTAATAGCTTCATCTACTTTAGCTAAAATGGGACCAAGTAATTGTTCTCTTTTTACAAGAATTTTTTGCTGTATTTCTTTTTCAACATTCGTGAGTTCTTGCTGTTCGATAGTTAACTCCTGTTCCTTTATCTGTTGATCTCGCTGCGACAATTCGCCCGACTGAGCCTGAGCAGCGAATGCCTCGTACTTTTGTTGAAATCTTTGTACACGTGCTTCAAAATCAGATGTAAGCCCTTCTCTGTAACTCATAAGATTCTGATCAGCTTGATTTAATTCAGGCATTCCTTCAAGAAGATTTCCTGAATTAATATGACCAAACTTCTGTTGTGCTTGAAGAGATACTGTTCCAATGAATAAAAGTATAAAAAAAGGAATAATTTGCTTTATTGACATTTTGAGGTTTTAGTTTAATTAAACATTCTCTTCCTTACTGGTCTCTTCCAGTTTCTTCTTTTCTGACTCCTTTAGGCCTGTTTTTATCTCAGATTCAATATTAGCTCGTGCAGAATTGAATTCGCGAATGCCTTTTCCAATCCCTCTCGCCAATTCAGGAATTTTTTTACCACCAAATAGGAGTAAAGCTACAAGCAAGATGGCTAAAAATTCATATCCTCCTATATTAGGAAGAAACAATAGTGTGTTCATATCTAATAATTTAGAGAACAAAGGTACGTCATTTCAAATCCAATAACAAGAAGATCTGACTTAAAATTGTGGTTTAAGAAAAATTTGACTTAAGTTTAACTTAATTGTCAAGGATTGTTTTCTATTTTTTAAGTCCAATCTCTCTTAATCGTTCGTTCAGATAATCTCCGGCCGTAATAGAATCATAGGCTTTGGGTTGCTCATCCCTTATACATTGTGGCAAACATGTTAAATCCATATCACTTTTTGGATGTAGAAAGAATGGAATACTAAGTCTAGGATTTCCCCATTCTTCCTTTGGAGGATTTACCACTCTGTGGGTCGTTGATTTCAAATAATTATTGGTGTGGCGTTGAAGCATATCGCCGACATTGACAACAATTTCATCTGATTCGGGAACCACATCAAGCCATTCATCATTTTTCTTCAAAACCTGCAGTCCGCCTGCACTAGCTCCCACTAACAAGGTGATTAGATTAATATCTTCGTGTGATTCTGCTCGGATAGCTGACTTGGGCTCCTGTCTGATAGGTGGGTAGTATATTGATCGAAGGATAGAATTCCCATTGTGAATTTTCCCTTCGAAATATTTTTCATCAAGACCTAAATGAATTGCAATTGCATTGAGAAGATGCCCCCCCGCTTTCTCAAAAGCTTTATACAATGAAATACCTGTGGCAACAAAATCATTTATTTCACTAACATGGACATTGTCCGGATAATGCTCAGGTGGCAAATCCTCCCCATCCACCTCTTGACCTATTTGGTAAAATTCTTTTAAATCCGCCACATCAGATTGCTTGGCATGTTCTTTCCCGAATGATGTGTATCCCCTTTGACCTGCCAGTCCTTCGACCTCATACTGTCTTTTGGTAGATTCGTCTAGTGCAAAAAACTCTCTTGATTTAGTATAAAAACTATCTATTAAAGACTTCGAAATCCCGTGATTAATGACACCTACAAAGCCCACTTCATGAAATGCTTTTCCAAGCTCTTCTACAAATTGCTTTCTACTTTCATTATCTCCATTTGTGAATTTTGAAAGATCCACTAAGGGTATTGCTCTCTCTGACATACTTTGATTTTTTATTGTTTAACAAACTAATATAAGCATTATAATTGATAATTCGTAAAATTCATCCTGAATATTGGGAATTTCCGGCATCGTTTATATCCAAGCGATAGAATTAACGCTTGAATTGCGGCTTAAACTTTGATTTTTGAAGTATTATTTGTGCATCATCAATCTCAGTAAGTTCTTTGAAGCTCACTTCAGGATTTTTGTTCATAAAAGCTTCAACGATTTTGTATCCTAAATAATTTAGCGCACCGCCGGGAGATTCTGCGGGCATCCCCTGGGTTGTAGGGCCGGGACCGGTCATTCTTTCTATAGATATCAAATCCTTTCTATAGAGCATGTCTTCTTCTAATACAAATGCCCACATATCGGCAACATTATCTTCGAGCCAGTTTAATTGATTACTATTCACTTCAAATATTACTTCTTTCTTTTCAAGGGGTAATAACCTCTCTTTGATATATAGAATTTTCCCATTTTTGATCATAGCATCTAAGATGTCTTTGGAAAATTCGTCCTCATGTGTCATTCTTCTTATCCATGCATGCATACTTTTTGAGACCAAATGTTCAGGTGTTAATGTTTTTCTGATATAAATTGGAAGAGACATGGCATCATATCCGGTGAACTTCTTTCCTAAAAAAAAGTCCAAACCAATTCCTAGTATTTTATCCTCAATTGTAAATGACCCTATACCCAGTTCTGATACCAGCGTTATTATAACAGGTCTCAAACTATCCTCAAAATAATATTCATAGTATGCGAAAGCTTCGTTAAATTTTTCTAAATATGGGTCAAAATCCGAATAAACGATTTGCGTTGTATCATAAAAGTGCCGGGCGCTGGTCAGTGAAGTAAAAAAGATCGCACTCTTGATAAAAGATGTATCTCTATTACTTGGATCTTTTATAAAAACATTGAAATAGTAATCACAAAACTCAGGATACTCATTTCGAAATTCCGGAATAAAAGTTACTAGGGCGGCACTATCTCTTTTAAATAACTCTTGGTCAAACCGTTCGTACTTTATTGTCGTTTTATACTTAGAAACATCCTTTACCAGATCATCCTCTGAGGAACATGAAATCAGTAGCAGGATAGTCAAGAATAACATTGTTTTTGTAGCGTATAGCATTTGTAGACTTTAATTTGAAAGTTTATGGATTAAAAGTAAACATTGATTCGTTTAATATTATTATTCTTAATCAAATGTCTTTAAATATTCTACAAAGTTTAATATTTAAGAAATTAATTTAGTTTAACAACAGAAAATAATACCATATGAAAAATTTTACAATCCTGTTTTTTTGCATGCTTTTATCGCTATCCATTTCAGCCCAATCAGGAATGAATAGTTTGCGAATAGGAGCTTATACAGGACCTACCTTTACCTGGATGAATAGTGTTGATAATTCTATCAATTCAAATGGAACTAATTTGGGTCTCCAAATAGGTGTTCAATCAGAAATAAATTTCGGAGCATCTGAAAATTATGCTTTTACCATTGGATTAAGATTCGCTTTCAATCAAGGGGGAACATTGCGTCATTTAAATGGTGGCAATTATTTGCCAAATGCGGAAGATTTGCCGGCAATGTTGAGAACCGGAGACAGTCCACTTCCCCCCAATGTCGATATAAAGTATAGTGTTAATTATTTTGAAGTTCCATTGAGTTTTAAATTTTATACAAAAGAATATGGCTATTGGAGATATTTCGCCGAGCTTCCTATCCTTTCTCTTGGCTTTAGAACGAAAGCGACAGGGGATGTGACAGCGACAGGCATTTCTGAAGAAGGTGCAAGGATAAATGAAGACATGAGATTGTTCAGTGCAAATTTAGGCCTGGGATTTGGTGGTTCATTTGGTTTGAATGAGGCAAATGCAATTACTATTGGTCTATATTACAGCCACAGCCTTTTAAATATTAAGCGTAACGATGGATATAAATTTGTCGATGGCGCAAGGGTCAGAGATGATAACAAAGTAAATATGAGTGTTTTACATCTTAGACTTGGTTTTGTATTTTAATAAATAATTGCAAGAAAAACTCATATTACAACGTTATTCTAGGAATCAATAGTTCTTATTATAGAATTTGGTATTAAGTTTAACTGAAAGATATCTTTGAAGTACAATATTGTTTTAATTCTAATATTTGGTCTAGGATTTGTAAGCAGCCCGGCTCACTGTCAGACCTTACTATGGACAGAATTGATAACTTTTGATTACTCAATTGAGCAATTATTCGTCGATAGATTGAATAATATTTATACCCTTGATGAAGACAGCCGATTACGGAAGTACAATAACAAAGGGATTTTTTTGGACGAGTATTACAATACCTTATATGGTACTCCTACCTCGGTAAATGTTACCAACCCATTTCAACCTTTAATATTCTATAGTGGTATTTCCAAAATCGTATCGCTTGATGCTAATTTAGGAACAGTCGAGGAGATTCAGTTAAATGAGCTCAATCTGTTTGATATCGGCGCCATCAGCCGGGCGATGGATGGAAATTTTTGGGTTTTTGATAATATCGCAAGTAAAATAAAAAAAATTAATGTCAAAGGAGATGTTTTGGTCGAGACCTTGACCATTAATATGCTATGGAATAATATCAAAGGGATAGATAAGATCGTGGACAATGGTAATTTCGCAATTGGTTTAGTCAAAGGACAAGGTGTAATTGTGCTGGATGTCTTTGGGAATGTCCAAAGGAAAATTTTGCAACCGGGAATATTTAATCTCTTCGTAATCGATCAGCATATTTATATGCAAATAAACGAATGCGAATTTGTCATCGAGAACTTAAATTCAAAAGTAAGTGAGAATCTGGATTTAAGAAATAATTTGGATTGCATAGGCAGCACCCTTATCCCTGGTAGGAATCTAATAGGTGTTTTGAAAAACGGTTCAGGAAAAATATTGGTTACAAAAAACAAAGGGTAAATCTTAACGACTTACCCTTCTGTTATTTTTTTATAATTTCTTAGATTAATTCACCTTTATAGTAGTCGATCATTTCTGATATAAAATTAACATCGTGTAATTTCGGATCCATTTTATACATAAATGTACTCTTTGAAAAATCCTCTTGCAAAATCATCTGCAATTCAGAAATTGCTCTGGATTTGAAGCCCATTTTTAAAAGACAAACAATTTTACCGTATGCTATTTCTGAGCCTTCAGCTTGAAATTCAGCTTCTTCCAAGATTGATAATGCCCGTTCTGTTTCATTAATCTGGAATAAAAATATGGCGTGATTGATCCAGGTTTCAGTTATTTCGGGACCGATTTCTTCTGCCTGCCTGAAGTAGTAGTCTGCGGCATCAAAATCTCCTAAATTAAAATGAATTTGGGCTTTTACAGCGAAATATTCCTCGATGGAAGCATCGAAGGACATGGCTTTATCAATACATTTTAATGCTTGTAAATAATCTTCGCTTAATAAATGGCATTTAGCCAGTAGATAGTAAACCTGATCGTTATAGGCATCTAATTTTAATGATTTTTTTAATGATTTTTTAGCTTCTTTTAAATCGCCCTCATTGAGATAGCATTCTCCCAATCTTGCATGTATTTCCTCATCGTCTCCGAATTGGTCCAGGAATTCATGATTGAACTTAATCGCGCGTTTAAAATCGCGAACTTGCATGCACATATCGATGCATTCTAAATAAGCTTCTTCAAAATCAGGATTAATAATGAAAGCGAATTCAAAGGCTTCTATTGCTTTTGGATATTCACCTGTTGAAGCAAAGGTGTTACCAAGATTGAACCATGCCATCGCATTGTATGGATCGAAATCAAGCAATAATTGATGCAGGTGTTCTGAATCTTCAAAGTTTCTAAGCACTTCGATACAAAGCATAATCTTTTCTAATGCTTCTTCGTTATTAGGATTTAATTTGAGACAATCGACTAAAACGTCGTACATTTTACTGAAGTCCTTCAAATTCTCATAGATAATCGCTTCAAGAAGCAAAATTTCCGGCAATCTTTCTTTTTCAACGTCTTTTAATTTGTTGACTAGTTGCAGTGCTTCACTAAAGTTTTTCGTTGTCATTAGAACCTTGGCACGTAGAATCTGTATATCGAGGCCGGCCGGGGCATAAACCTCCGCCTTTTCCAGAGAGGTCATTGCCTGATCCGATCGCTTTACTGCAAGCAATAAAGAGGCACGTCTCACATGAAGATTGGCAGAATACTGATATTGTTCTAATGCCAGTTCTGCTACTTCAAGAGCTCTCTCATAAAAATAATTCAATTCGTAATACTGAACTAATTCAATATACGTTTTTTCCTCTAGATATATGCTGTCACCGTTGCGTGACATTGATTCATATTCCGTGACAAGATGGACTAAAGAATGTTTTGGGTTAGGGTTGTATTCCATGTTCGTCAAGGGATTTTTAATTCAACAGGATAAATATAGAAAAATATATTCCAAATCGAGGTCTTTTTATACGCAGTTTTTTCAATATTCTTAAGATTTTTTTTGAAATTAACCTTATATTTAATATGATTAAATTGTTATTTTTCAGGTAATTATAAAAATAAAAAATCTCGAATCGAAATTTTCATCAAGCCTAAGTGACTATTTTACATACAGTAACACATTCACATATAGATTCGATATCATATTTATACTTTTTGACCGATTTAGTCTGTTTTTTTCGTTTTTATCTGAGAATTATTTTTGAAAATTATAATAATAATTCATGTTCGTCTAAGGCGCAAAAATAGGTTTATGTAATCATACCTAATAATTTTTGTTGCTTTAAATTTTAAATAGATTTATGTAATTTTCTGATGTAATTTAATCTCTTCCCTCTAATCAGGGATTTATTCTTTATTAGAGATATGCATTCTATTTTAATAGATAATTATTAGATGCTATCGCAATGAATTTTTATCTTTGGATAAATTGTGCATAATTATTTAAAATACTCATTTTTTAAATTTATTGAATGTTGGGTGCCATAAGTAGATTTATTTTAAAGTCCTTGGGTTGGAAAATCCTGGGAAATTTTCCTAATGCTAATTGCCCCAAAAATATTTTAGCCGTCGTGCCTCATACTTCGAATTGGGATTTCTTTCTTGGAATTTTAGTTCGCTCTGCAATAAATTCGAATACCAAGTTTCTCGCTAAACATTCTTTATTCCGCGCCCCTTATGGTTGGATATTCAGAGCTTTGGGCGGCTATCCTGTAGATAGAACAAGGAATAATAATTTGGTAGAATCTGTAAAAGCAATTTTTGATAGTAAAGATGAATTCTCCATCACAATTGCTCCTGAGGGCACCAGAAAGAAGGTGAGTAGATTGAGAACCGGATTTTACCACATCGCTCGCGCTTCTAATGTTCCTATTATACTCTGTCGTTTTGATTGGGGCAATAAGGTCGTAAGTTTTAGTGAACCCTTCTTCCCCACCGCCAATCAGGATGCAGATATGGAATATATAAAAAATCATTTCAAAGGTGTGATCGGGAAAAACCCGGAATTAAGTTTTGGTATATAATAGACTATCAGAAAATTCATCTAAAAGATTAAAAAATTGGACTTTACTACTTACGATACATCAGAAATCTACCATAGATCTAAAGAATTGACAGAATATAAAATTACTGACAACAGTGATGAAGCCGGTGAGCTTGCTGTGGAGCTCAGAGAACTTATAAAATATCATGAATGGAGATATTATGTGATCAATGATCCACTGCTTGCTGATTTTGAATTCGACCTATTATATAGTTTGCTTAAAAAAATTGAGGAAAAATTTCCTTCCCTGCAGACTGAAGATTCTCCAACAAATATTGTAGGTAGCGATATAGTCGAAAATCTTCCAAAGGTAGTCCATAACAGCCCAATGCTCTCTCTTTCTAATTCCTACAATAAGGAGGATCTTATGGATTTCGAGAAGCAGATAAAAAAATACCTCAACCTGAAAGAAGACCATGTTATTGAATATACTGCGGAGCCTAAATTTGACGGAGGCTCAATTGCTGTGGTATATGAGAATGACAAGCTTACTCGCGCGGCCACCCGCGGCAATGGCCAAGAAGGAGACGATATCACGGCTAATAGTAAAGTTTTTGCGGGCTTGCCACACCAATGCGATTTTTCTAAAGAAAATATTTTCAAAGTAGAACTAAGAGGAGAAGCCCTTATTCGTAAAGATAAATTTGAAGAAATAAATAAAAAAAGAGCCAAAGATGAGCTGCCCCTCTTTGCCAACCCCCGAAACACAGCTACGGGAGGTCTGCGCATGAAGGATTCGGCTGAGGCTGCGGAGAGAGGTATCGAAGTATTTATTTACCAACTGGGATATGCTATTGATAAAGAAGAGAATGATATTTTACCCCGTTTCGATAGTCATTTTCAATCCCTTGAGATGCTTCAGGATTTAGGGATAAAAATAGCTATAGAAGAAAGCAAATTATGTAAAGGTATAGAAGAAGTCATCACCTTTTGCAACCAATGGGAGGCTCGTCGCGATTCCTACCCATATGAAATTGATGGGATGGTAATTAAGGTCGACTCAAGAAGCCTGCAGGAGAGGGTTGGATACACTGCTCACCATCCTCGCTGGGCTATTGCTTACAAATTTAAAGCTAAACAGGCCACCTCCCGTCTGCAAGATGTAGAATATCAGGTCGGAAAAACAGGGGCAATTACTCCTGTCGCTAAAATCGATCCTGTAGCTCTGGCGGGCGTGACTATCTCTTCAATTTCCCTCCACAATGAAGATTTTATCAAGTCAAAAGATATCCGACTTGGTGACATTGTCATGGTAGAAAGGGCAGGTGATGTTATTCCATATATTTCCGAATCAAAAAAGGAGCTGAGAATTGGAACTGAAGTGGAAATAAAGTTCCCCTCTCATTGTCCCAGTTGCCAACATGAACTTTATAGACCTCCGGGGGAGGCTGCCTGGCGTTGTGTAAATGTTAATTGTAATGCTCAGGTCCTTCAGAAAATGATCTACCATGTAAGCAAAGAAGCCATGGATATAGATGGTCTGGGAAAATCGCTAGTAGAACGATTATACAATCTGGGCATGATCAAATCCTTACCGGATATATACAGATTAGACTATGAAAAGCTTAGAAATTTGGAAGGTTTGGGTGCCAGATCAGTTCGAAATCTTCAAGAGGCAATCAACGCAGCCAAAAGTCGGCCTCTACATCGTGTTTTAGGGAGCTTATCCATTCATCATCTGGGTAAGAAAGCTTCCAAACTCTTGGCTATGGAAGTGAATGATATCTTCGAACTTAGTAGAATGACACCAGAACAATTAACATCAATTAAAGATATTGGTCCGGTCTTGGCAGATAACGTTGTGCATTTCTTTGCCGATGACAAAAACCTCGCTATTTTGCATGAATTAGAATCTCTGGGAGTGAATTTAGCCCAGACCGATGAAGACAAGCCTAAAAAAGTGGAAGGTGATGGTATTTTAAACGGAAAAACCATACTTTTTACAGGCACTCTTACAGCTATGTCACGTAAAGAAGCTCAGGAACTGGCTGAACGTCATGGTGCTAAGAATATTTCTGCCATAAGCAGCAATCTCGATATTCTGGTAGCAGGGGAGAAGGCAGGCTCTAAGCTGAGCAAAGCACAGGCTTTAGGTTCTGTAAGAATATTGACTGAAGAACAGTTTTTAGATATTGTAAGGAAGGATTTTTAATCTAAATATATTTCTAAAATTTTCATTTGAAGCGATATTACCTCAAAACAAACTCAACTGATCACCTCCTCCCTCAACCCTCTCTATCAAACTTTTGTGGTTATTTCTAACAGAATTGACAGCAGAACTAACTTCGTAAAATTCAAATGTATCCTCTCCCGGCCCACAATTCAATACAATTTCTAAGCTGTCCCGCCCCGCCATTTCACCATCAAGCCAGACCTTCATCCCATCATCATCTAATACCAAAGGCATGCGACAATGCAGTGGACTTAAAGCCGGAAGCGCAGCTCTGGTAACAATAGTGTAAGAGTCAATACTTCTATTTTCACCCTTCTTCCATGAAGTCCACAAGGCAGCAACAGGAAATATAGGACAGTCTTTTTGAAAAATATAATGTGGTATCTTTAGACCTCCCCGTAGCTCCCATTCGAAATATCCTGAGAAAGGAATCACACACCTAAAAGAATCAATTAAAGGCTTAAAAGTCCGTTTTTCCTGCAATGTCTCAGCCTTGGCATTAATATTGCTGAAACCCACCTTCTCACTCGTGGACCAATGCGGTATCAAGCCCCACCGCAAGGGATGAAAATGTCCTTCTCTCCCCTGCAATATGGCAGGTAGAACATGCGTAGGAGCAACATTAAAGTTGGGAAGAGGATTGTATCTCTCCAGATCTTCGCTGTAAAAGGTAGCGTTGAAGCGTTTCTCAAGCTCCTTCTCTGTTTGCGTTAAGGAAGATCTTCCACACATCTAGTCTACATTTTCCGGTATTCGGTTCTTGATTTTCCAGTAATAATAGAATGGCAAGCCACTCAATACCAGAAATAAACCTGTAAACGCCTCCCAAGGCTTATTTATGAGAGTAATAACTACCAATACAATGCAAAACAACACAAAGAAAAGTGGCACATAGGGATAAAGGATCACTTTATAAGGTCTAGGAGTATCCGGCATTTTTCTTCGTAAAATGATCACTCCGAAAGCTATTAATCCATAAAATAGAAAGGCTGCAAATATCAACATGTCTGTCAATTGATCGAAACTTCCGGACAAAACAAGAAGAATTGCCCACACAGCTTGAACTAATAATGCCATATGAGGTGTCTTAAACTTGATATGAACATCGCCCAATGATCTGAAAAACAAACCATCTTTCGCCATTTTAAAATAGAGTCGAGGTGCTGTTAGGATAGTAGAATTCGTACATCCCAAAGTTGATACCATTATAAGAATTGAAATTGCAGCCACTGCCCATGGCCCGCCTATCTTTTTCACAACTTCTACTCCGATTATAGCTCTGTCATCACCGGAAACAGCCGCTATATCTTCAATTGGCATGGCATATAAATAACCAATATTTGCAATAACATAGGTCGTTATGACTAAAATGATTCCTATCGCTAAGGCTTTAGGAATGTTTTTTTGAGGATTTACGATCTCTCCGCCTATAAAGTTAAGCGATATGAAGCCTTCATAGGCCCAAAAACAACTCAGCATTGCCAGAAAAAATGCCGTAAACGGAAAAGTCGTTCCCGTCGTCTCCAAAACTCCGGGAGCATTATAATCCAGATTTTCCCAGGTTCCTGATGGCGAAGCCAGAGCCATGATAAATACCATAACAATACCTATTATTACAGTAAAAGTAACTATTTTACTCACCATTGATCCGCCCTTAACACCCCTGTAATTGATGATTGTAAGGGCAACAATCAAACCAATCGCCACTAATTTTATGCTTAGATTCTGAAATGGAAAAATCATCCCGAAAATCGACATTTCTGTCCAAGCTCCACCAATTTCGGGAAGCGTATAAAAAGCATTTACACTCTCAGCAAATACATAGGAAATACCCGCTATTGCAGCTGTTTGTATAACAGTAAAACATGACCAGCCGTAGAGCCATCCTATCAAATTCCCATATGCTTTTTTAAGATAAATGATGGGGCCCCCTGAATCTGCCAGCATTCCCGCAAGTTCTGCCACAGTTAAAGTGCCAAGCAAAGTAATTACCCCCGCAGTTATCCAAGCCGCTAGTACAAGTCCCGGTGACATCAATTCTGTAGCCATTGGAGCTGTCTTTTTAAAGATTCCCGAGCCAACAATCAAACTCACTACAAGTATACATGCCGTGAATAAATTGATACTTCTAGAGAGTCCTTGTGAGCTTTTAGGTACGTATTCCATATGTTTGCAATAGGGATGTTGATTTAATCTTCTTGATCTTCTGAGGTATAATATTTAATAATTCTTCTTCGAATTCTTAATGTTTGAAATATGCCAAATAACAATAATAATGGCGCACCGAATACGAAAAAATGACCTAATCCATAAAAATCAGCCAATATATCCACTTTTACTAGTGCTACACCGGTACTGAACATCACCACTGAGGTCTTAAAATAAGCGAGAAAAGTCCTTTCATTAGCCATTCTCGTTCGCTCTAGTGCCAAGTGATCTCGCAGAATCATATCTTCATTCTCCCTATTTTTATACCTTAACTTATAAAAATACTTTTTCACAATTATGATTTTTTCAGATGCTATTCGACCACAATTTAATAATTTTTGAAACTTATGTCAGAATTCAGTTCATATTTTTTGAGCAATTCGCATTTTGGGCATCTGCCTCCACGTCCGCATTTCCTCGCAGGAGGCATCGGGTTATCCACTTTACGCGTTCGTTCCTCACTTGTGCTCGTTCCTACCCCTGATGCGAGTACATAATTCCGAGCTGTTTGGAATTTGAATCACTATTTTTTACTTTAAAGCATAATTTAGTTTGTAAAATTCATTAAGTTACTTAAATTTGCATCGCTTTTGGGAAAAAGGATATGAAGATATCATTTTCTTTAATAGCTACGGTCCTATAGCTCAGTTGGTTAGAGCACCTGACTCATAATCAGGTGGTCCCAGGTTCAAGTCCTGGTGGGACCACAACCGAAGGGTTTTAAATCCTTTTTAACAGGGAATTTCTGCACATGCCGGGATTCCCTGTTGTTTTTTCTTCAGGTTTTTGATCTTTTTTTCCTATTTTCGGTTCTTGCTTAATCACAAACTGATTTTCGATGTATACGAAAAGGAATTATGGATTCTGGATGACCTTTAAATGGTCTAAAATGCCATTTATTTATGGCGCAATTTATGCAGCTATTCCCACCCTCATTTATGTCTATTTTGATCTGAATATAACGCTGCCCTGGCAACCTATAAGTATTATTGGTATAGCTGTAGCCTTTTATTTAGGTTTTAAAAATAATAGCTCCTACGATCGTACCTGGGAAGCTCGAAAAATATGGGGAGCTATTGTGAATACAAGTCGTGCTTTTGGGGCAGCAGCAAATTCTTTTATAGATTTAAAAGATGATGCCCAAAAATCAGAAATAATTAGGAAACTCATTTATAGGCATATAGCATGGCTTACAGCACTTCGTTTTCAATTGCGATTGGAAAGAGAATGGGAGCACAAGGAAGAAAGAATTAAGCAGCTTTTTATGGCTACTGAATCCTCTGAATATTTTGATCAATTAGATAACCAACTAATTCAATAACTGGATCCTATAGAACTAAATGATTATAACGACAAAAGTAATATTGCCACTCAAATACTGTCCCGCCAAATGAATGAAATTACTCAGCTGAATACATTTGGTATTCTGAATGATTTCAGGCATAATCATTTGGTAGAACTTATTGATCAGTGTTTAGCTGAGCAGGGGAAGAGTGAAAGAATCAAGAATTTTCCTTTCCCGCGTCAATATGCCTCCACTGCTTTGTGGCTAAATATTGTGTTTTCAGCCTTACTCCCCTTTGGCTTACTAAGTATTTTTACAGAAATAGATGCTGCTTTTGTGTGGGTTACTATTCCATTTAATGGCTTGGTAACCTGGGTGTTTTTCCTGATGGAGAAAATAGGAGATTATTCTGAAAATCCATTTGAAGGCACCTACAATGATGTTCCCATTACTTCTATAACACGTACGATTGAGATTGATTTGAGAGAAATGATCAATGACAAGGATATTCCTTCGGCAATCGGAGCGAAAAATGGATTTTTGTTGTAAATTAAAAAATAAAAAGCCGAAAATCTATAAAAAGTATAAATAGTGTTCAACAGTTTGTTTATACACGATTAAAAGACAATTTAAAAAAATATTGTAATATTCTGAATAAATACCAAATTATAGTTTATATTTATTTCATTAACTTTTTAATCTGAAATTTAATTTTATTAACTGTAATGAAATGATTGAACTATTAAAAAACATTAGAACATTATACTCAATTGTTATAATGTTATTTATTACTTACCCTGCCATAACCCAATCCACTTTCCTTAAAGTTTACGATTTAAATATAGGCTTAGAAAATGGTTTTACTGGTTTTCATTTTGCTGAGGATTATATATTATTTAATTCTTATCATTTTTGTTTGTTTGATTCTACGGCAAATATTTATAATAATTGCACCTCATTATCGAAGCTTTCCTTAGAGGGTGATTTATTGGATGTTTCATATCTATCTTTAGGAGATGGTAGAGGGAAAAACACATTGATGGTAAATGAAAATGAAATCATTCTGGCGGGTCATTGGGTTAATATAAATCTAAATGGCAAAAGTTTTATTTCCAAATGGAATTTTGAATTAGAATCTCAGGAGTTTTTTGAATATTCTAACCCACCCGGATATAGTGTACATAATCAAGGTATTATTGAATTGGAAGATGCTTATTATTTGTATGGGATTGGTTATGATGATGTTTATAGAGAGGTAGGTGTTATAAGAAAAATAGATAAGAATTCTATGAAACTTCTTTGGTCTAAAATTTATGACGAAGAGAGTCTTCAAAGTGGGTGCTTTGCACTTCAAGAAGATTATGATGGTAATCTAATATACAGACATTTGAAATTAATAAGAACGGAGCAAGGAAACCAAAGAGCTAGAGAACAAATAGTTAAGATAGATACATCAGGAAAGGTACTTAGTAAATTTGAGTTTCACGATGATCCTAGAAGTGGGAAATCTCATATAATTAGTTCTTCAGGTGATATCTATTTTGTGTGTGAGAGTCCATTAATTGATTTTGTAACTCCACTGGGTGGAGTAGCACATAAGATGAATCCAAATTTTGACACGATATTTTGGAAGGCAGAATTGCCTTATTGGGGAGCTTTCACGTTCAGAGAGTTTTTTACAAATGATATATATGAAACTAAAAATGGTGATATTTTGATTTCAGGAAATGCATGGGATACCGGCTCTAGTGAAAATCCGGAAAGTCATTTAAATTATAATTATGTTGGATTTATCTCCAGAATAACTTCAGATGGTGATGTATTATGGACGAGAATCTATAAATATATAAATGATCATCCCAATATGCCTCATGAAGAATATGGTTCATATCTCACTTCCAATCTTATTGATATTCATGAAGATGAAGCCGGAAATATTTTTGTAGCCGGAACAGTCTGGTACAATTTAGTACAGTTACCTGCATTGTCGGCTGAAGATCCTCGATCAAAGATTATCCTTTTAAAAATAGATAAAAATGGCTGTATAAATCCAAATTATTGCAATGAAGTGAATTATGTTAATCAGCAATCTGAAAAACAATTAGTCAGCCATAATAATCAATGGAATATTACTTATGCCAATTCGTGGAATATTAGTACCAAAAAATATACATTCAGTGAAGATTTTCATTTAATTAATGGACAAAATTATAAGGAACTTCTTGTATCAGAGGAAGAAGAAGGTCTATTTGTGAAGACAGAAATATTTTTCCGTGAAATGGATGGCGTTGTCTATCGCTATGATTCCTTCGGAGAATCAAAAATATATGATTTTAACCTAGAGTTAGGTGATAGTATTTCTCATCCTAACCCTGAAGTAGAAATTCAGTTATATGTTACTTCTATTGATACTATGACTTTTGGTGATAATATACCTAGAAAGGTTTTATATCTAAGTTGTTTAGATCCTAATCAGCCATCAGAAGAAACATGGATAGAAGGAATTGGAAGTATGAAGGGTATTGGTGAGGAATCTTATGGATGCTCTGTTGATTGGACAAGTAGTTTAACTTGCTTTTTTGAAAATGGTTTATCAGTCTATGAAGGTGAATCCGGTGAAGGTTGCTGGCGAGTAAATAATACTGAATTTGGAATGCAAGATCAAATTTTGAGCATTCAAATTTTTCCGAATCCTGTTAAAGATGTATTATTCTTTCAGAATTTTTCTAATAATTTTGAATATAAATTGAAGTCAATGAATGGGATAATTCTTAAAAGCGGTACTACTTTTGACCGGTTAGATGTTGCATATTTGCCTTCGGGTCTGTACTTTATTGAAATTTTGACAAATAATAAAACCAAGGTTCTAAAATTTATTAAAAGCAATTAAATTTCAATTATTTATAGTTTTAATAATTACGATTATACAATTGTCAAACCTTACAATTTAATATGTTTAAAAAATGTAAATTCTCTCCATTTTTTAAGACCTTAGCAGCTACTTTCTAAAAGCTACTATGCCCTCGCAGAATAAAATAAATATTCTCTACTACCTCATGTACTGGGGCCCACTGGAGACATTTATCCATAATCAAATGCGCGACTTGCCGGAGAATTTTGAGCCATCCATAGTAGCATTGCACCATTATCAGCATTATACTGAAGGTATTTATAGAAGTAAAAAGGTAGAAATCCTGAATAAAAACCGCCTAAAACACATTTTTCATAGCATTTGGCAAAGAATAAATTTTAATTCTAACAAGTATGCGGCTCACCCGCTTCGATTGCGCCGAATTCAAGATATTTTTTCTGAGAGGAAGCCCGACATAATTCATGCGCATTTCGGTCAGATGGGTCTCAATGTCTTGCCTGCAGCCATTTCCGCCAACATCCCTATTCTTACTTCATTTCACGGAAATGATGCCTCTTCCCTTCTGGAAAATTCAAGGTATAAAAGTAGTTTAAAAAGCCTTTTTGCGTATAAAAAATCTTACATTATCGCCGTTTCTAGAAGAATTCAAAAGCGTTTGATAGATTTAGGTGCTTCTCCCACACGTTGCTTTTGCCACTATATTGGAACAGATTTACAACATTTTATGCCACGATCGGAGGTGGTATTTAGTCCCCTGATCGATAAAGAGCGGGTGGATTTTCTCCAAATTTCTAATTTCGTTCCCAAAAAAGGGCATTTTGATACTCTTTTGGCTTTCAGAAGACTAGTTGATAAGTTTCCTCATGTTTATCTAACCCTTGTAGGAGAGGGACCCACTCAGTCTGAATGTCAAATTTTGGCAGAAAAGTTGAATTTGAATAATAATGTCAAATTTCCTGGTAAAGTGGAGCACCTTGAAGTAAAAACCCTAATGAACTCGGCGGATGTCTTCGTACATCATAGTATTACACCCACTGATAAGTCAGAAGAGGGGATTCCAACGGTTATTATGGAGGCAATGGCTTGTGGCTTACCGATCTTGAGTACTTATCATGCCGGAATTCCTGAACTGGTACAAGACGGAATAAATGGCTTCTTGGCCAATGAAAAGGACATTGATCAATATTATGAAAATATGGAGAAAATCCTTCATACTGATGTTTCGCAAATGTCTCAGTCATCCAGAAATATGGTAGAGGAGAAATTCAATTTAAGAGCGCAAAATGAGAAATTGTATGAAATCTATTATAATATTGTACGAGGCAAAATTTAATTGGAATCAACTAGATTTATGACCAAGCAGAAAATATTATTAGTTTGTAAACAAGATATTTCGCTTAGCGGTGGGGTAGAGTCCACAATGAGATTGTTTTCAAGAGAGTTAACAGAGGCAG
>CALCSX010000110.1 GCA_937894165.1 uncultured Saprospiraceae bacterium
GACAAATCTAGATCTCAAAAGTATATTTTTATTGCCAGTGAAGCGACATTGTCCTCTGAAACGCTCTTAATAGATGCAGACAAGCCCAACGTACTTCCCATTTCGTTTCTACCCCGTAGAAACAAATTGGAATATAATGTCGAGCACTTCGAAGATGAATTCTATATACTTCATAACCTCGATGCTCTCAATTTTGCATTAAGTAAGGCTACAGAACCAAATGTAGACCCGAAGAATTGGCAAAGCATAATTGAACCGAGAACAAATGTGCTCGTTGAAAATTTTCTCCTTCTGAAAAATTATATAGTAGTATTAGAGCGCATAAATGCGAATGTCCAAGTAAGGGTTATTAATAAAAAAGCTGATGTAGATAAATATATAGCCTTTAAAGATGCTTCCTATATCGCAAATTTTGGCGTCAATGAAGAGAGTGATACTACATTTCTCCGATTGACTTATTCTTCATTAACTACCCCAAATTCCGTCTATAATTACAATCTTAACACAGGAGCGCTTGATTTATTGAAGCAAGAAGAAATTGTGGGTGGATACTCCTCTGAAGATTATGTTTCTGAAAAACTTTTTGTTTCTGCACGAGACGGGGTTAAGGTTCCGGTATCTTTAGTGTATCACAAAAACACCAAGATAGATGGAAGTGCCGCATTGCTTTTATATGGCTATGGTTCCTACGGAATAAATATTGATCCTTATTTTTCAAGTGCACGACTAAGTCTTTTGAGTAGAGGCTTCATTTTTGCTATTGCTCACGTTCGAGGAGGACAAGAGTTAGGCAGACTCTGGTATGAGGAGGGAAAATTGCTAAAAAAAGAAAACACATTTCATGATTTTATTGATGTTGCAGAATATTTAATCCACAGTAACTATACTAATAAAAATATGCTGACCGCAATGGGTGGTAGCGCGGGAGGATTACTAATTGGATCTGTAATCAATAAAAGACCGGATTTGTTTAAAGCGGTAGTTGCTGCAGTGCCTTTTGTTGATGTTGTTACAACAATGTTAGATGAAACGATTCCCCTCACAACAGGAGAATATGATGAATGGGGTAATCCGAACGATCCAATTTATTATGATTATATGAAAAGTTATTCCCCGTACGATAATGTTCAAAAGCAAAATTACCCTGCGATATTAGTTGTAACAGGCTTGCACGATAGCCAGGTTCAATATTGGGAGCCGGCTAAATGGGTCGCAAAATTACGAGCTTATAAAACGGATGACAATATTTTGTTACTAAATACGAATATGTCGACGGGACATGGGGGAGCATCAGGAAGATTTCAAAGATTGAAAGAACTTGCGTTGGAGTATACTTTTTTATTAAAATGTACAGGGAAAATTTAAGAGCTTTTTTTGCAAAAGTACTATTTCTTATTCAGTCTTAGTTTTTTCTTAACCGGTATAGCTCTAAGATCCAAGATCATAGCTGCTTGCGAATGCAATAAAATCTGAATATCATCTTTATTTAAATAACTTTCAACCTTATTAATTACTAATTTATCGAAGGTTAGGCCGAAAATATGACTTTTTTTACCTTGTTCAATACTGTTAGTTATCGTATTCGGAAGGTCACTGAGCAAATCCTCGATATCAAGAATGAGAAAATCACTGATTTTATCTAAAAGTAAAGTTTGAACGCCATTGGCTAAAGCACTAATAAATTTCTCCTCCATTTCCACTTCATAATTTAAACCCGTGATGGTAAGTTTACAATTATCGGGATCGAAATGAGGAAGACCTGTGATTACTACATTGCCGTTCAGATCTCCTCTCACTTCAAATTTCACTACTAGTGTCGTATCTGAACCGTAGACGAAAAAATTATACGGAGTAATAGTAAAAAGTTTGGTACTTAACTCGTTTCCTGATACCTTTGTATTCAAAGCTGAAGTAATAAAATCATAGGGCACTGTCGCCAATAGATTAAAATTAAAGTCCTCGTTAATGCTAACTGTGAGTTTTTTAAATTTGCTCAGCGGAATTAGTTCTTCAATCTCAATTGAGTCGGTGATAATATTGGTGTAGGCTCTTACATGTAAGTTAATTAAAATATCTGTCTCTTCAGAAATCACTATATTTCCTGCTACAGATTCCGGAAATAATTTCAAATATGCTTTTGGCTTTTCCTTTCTAATTGGGATCGGCTTTTGAATATTATTCCAAATTTTAGTGATATCCTTCTTCAAACTCACCTTCTCCCTTATAACATCATCCAATTGTTGAATTAGATTATTCTTTTCATCCTCAACAAATCTCTCCACTACACCTTTAACATTGAACTTAAGGAATGCTAATTTTATACGTGGTTCTTCCACCCATTCCAGTTTTTCGAACCGCGTATTGGTAATTAAAGACCAATTACTATCGACATCCGGACTTACCAATAAATGTAATAATGCTTGTGCAGAGATATTACTTTCTTCATCGTCTTTCTTCTTGCGACTCGCTAGATCCCCTTCAATTTTTAAAGGGAAAGTAACACGGACTTGGTTATCAACTATAGTTAAAATAATATCTGAGGATTTCGATACTTGTAATTTAACCAAATCCAACTCTCCATTTATATCCACTGTATGATCCAAAAAAACAGTAGCAAATTTTCTATTTAACCATTCTTCTAATTGATCAACCGGAAAAAGTAGAGGAAAGTAAATATCACTCAATTCAGGTTCAATCTGAGTTTGACTGGAAGTCGGGGTGGGATCAGTTAATTCTTTTCGATTGCACGAAGTAAATACTTGCAATAATAAGAATAATAATATATAACTATACTTCATGAAAGGTACTGAATCGAAATGAAAAGCAAATATATGTTAATTATTTGCTCTGATAATTAGTAAACGATTTAGTGGATAGATTAGTTCTTACACAATTGCTCATTGTTTATACTTTATTTTAATATAAAACAATATACATTAGTAAACTATTTATGCATAAAGGTATTGGGTATAAAACAATTTTTTTAATACTTAAAATACCTAATTATGAACAAAAGAGAGGAACTTATTCAAAAGTATGCTGCAGATTTAAAAGAGAAATGTGGTCTTAATGCCGACATAGATTTATTGACAAAAGTTGTTATTGGTTGTGGCCCTTCTATCTACAATGCTGATTCATCAACTGTATCCTCTTCTGATGAAAAGGAGTTGGAAACAGTAAAAAACAATTTTTTAATAAAAAAATTAGGATTGGTTAATGATGCCAAATTAGATGAAGCTCTAGAGAAAGTTATTGATCAATATGGAAGATCCAATAAGAATAAATATAGAGCAGTTATTTATTATTTGCTTACCAAGCATTTCAATAAAGAGTCTGTTTACAATTAAAATTAAAAACACAATAGATAGGGAGCATTAGAGCTCCTTATCTTTTCCAACCCCACGGATCAACAGGGTTTTTAACTCTTTTTGAAAGATCGAACTCAAAACTAAATTTTCTTTCAGTACCTGCTCTGAACATATGATATGTAAAATGCTTCTCCGGTTCTATTTCCAACCACCAAATATTTCCCGCAGCGCCAGGAATCATTTCAGTAGTGTGTTGATTTGCAGGAAAAAATTGAGTATTATATAATCCTTGATTTATAGTTTGACCCCCATAATAGTTACTTTCGGAGAGTTGACCATTTTCGTTAGTGTGCTGATGTTTCAGTTCTAAAAACCCACCCATATTGGAAATTTGTAAAACACGCGAACGATTATCATCTACATGAAATGCGGCTTCAACTTTTCCATTCTCGCATCGAATAAAATGCATTATAAGTTCTTTTTTCAGAAAAGTAGTGTCGTTTTTGGGAGAAATAATATTTTTTCCTAAATATGCATTTCCACAAAGCTGATTTAAATTATCCCAAAAAAATTGTGCTTGTTCAGATAACTTAGCTTTGGGTTCATTCGCATCACTTATTTCCTCTTTTTCATTACACGAAAAGATAAGTCCGAAAAACACAATTCCTATTAGCAAACCCTTCATTATAAATATTTTGATAACAATTATAACTGTTAACTATAATATCACTTTTATGTTTCTTAATAAAATATCAATAATACTTAAAAGCGAAATTTGGTAAATTTATTTTTTAGGTAATGCTTAAAACTACAAATATTTTTCATAAAAACTTAATATCTAATTGATTTTTATAAATGGAATTTGAGTTACAATCATCATAAAAATTATATGAATACTATTTTACTCAAAGGTGGAATGATTATTATTCTCATGATTTTAAACATGATGAGCAATAAAGAATTGGATAAGCAAGGGCACCGAGGCAGCCGAGGAACTCATCCTGAGAACTCGATGGAGGGCATGAAATTTGCCCTTGAGAACGATGTTAATACCTTAGAAATGGATGTGGTAATAACAAGTGACAAAAGAGTCATACTATCTCATGAACCTTGGTTTAATAGTGAGATTTGCTTAGACAATTCCGGAAATAATATTCCACATGAAAAAGAAAAAGATTTCAATATCTATGATCTGTCTTATGAAGAAATTAAAAAATTTGATTGTGGTAGTCTAAACCATCCTCGATTTCCTATCAACGTTTAAAAAGTACACACAAACCATTACTTTCTGATATCATTATTCAATCTGATTTATATGCCCGGCAGCTTGGCAGGCCTACTCCTTTCTACAATATTGAAATAAAATACCAAAAAGAACACGCCAATATTTATCACCCTGAATATGATGAATTTTCTAACTTGGTTTATGAAGTTATAAAAAATACAGGAATTGCTGAAAGAACTACCTTTCAATCCTTCGATGTGTCAGTATTGCAATATTGTCGAACCACATTTCCTAAAGTTAAAATTTCCTTTCTTACTGAGAATGATCTGAGTCTAGAGCAAAATCTAAATAATTTGGAATTCAAACCTGACATTTATAGTTGTTAATACAAAAATGTAACTCCCGAGATGGTAAAAAAATGCCATCAATTGGACATCAAAGTAATACCATGGACAGTTAACGATATTGGAGAAATAAATGCCTTAATTGGAGTTGGAGTGAACGGAATAATAACGGACTATCCCGATCTTTTCAGTGAATTATAAAGGGGCAATACTTTATATATTGCCCCCCTGAATCTATCTTAATCCTTTTTTTCCAATTTATAATTTGTATTGGTATTGTAAAAAACAAAGGACCAAATATCAGCAATTTCATCTAGTATTTTGCTAGTAGGCTTTCCGGCTCCATGCCCTGCCTCCTTATCAATTCTAATCAACACCGGATTGTCCCCTTCATGCGCCTGTTGTAAACGCGCAGCAAACTTAAAGCTGTGAGCAGGAACCACTCTATCATCATGATCCGCAGTAGTAACCATCGTAGCCGGATAGTTAACTCCATCTTTCAGATTATGATATGGCGAATACGCTTTCAAGAATTTATATTGTTCGGGATCGTCACTACTTCCATATTCAGGAACCCAGCCCCAACCCACTGTAAATTTATGAAATCTAAGCATATCCATGACTCCTACAGCCGGTAATGCTACAGCATACAAATCCGGACGCTGAGCCATACACGCACCTACTAATAATCCACCATTCGACCCCCCCGCAATGGCAAGTTTATCACTATTCGTATATTTATTCTCAATTAAATACTCAGCCGCAGCTATAAAATCATCAAAAACATTCTGTTTCTTTTCTAACATACCAGCCTTGTGCCAAGCCTCACCATATTCTCCACCTCCTCTCAAATTGGGAATTGCAATCACCCCACCTTGCTCAACAAACAGCACATAACTAGATGAAAAACGTGGCGTAAGACTAATATTAAAGCCACCGTAAGCATAAAGATAAACAGGATTATTACCTGACATTTCAAGACCTTTCTTATGAATAATAAACATGGAAACATCAGTGCCATCTTTACTTTTGTAAGTCACTTGCTTTTCTTCAAAAGCAGCCGGATCAAATCTTAATTCTGTTTCATAAAATAATTCAGAAGTTCCACTTTCAATAGTATATTTAAAAATACTTGGCGGAATCACATACGAACTAAAAGAATAAAACAAAAATTCATCGTCCATATCTCCTCCAAATCCTCCCGCTGAGCCTGGCCCGGGCAAGGTAATTTCTTTTTGATCACTTCCATCATAATTCATTACATATACATGAGAAGTTGCTCTTTCAAGGTAATTAGCAAATAATTTTCCGCCCCCACTTGAAACTGATTGAAGTAGAGATTCCTTCTCAGGAATTATTTCAACCCAAGCAGATGGATCCACATTGTTGATATCTACACTTACTAATCGGTAATTTTCAGCGTCGAGATCCGTTTTCATTATAAACTTTCCTTCATGATGGTCTACAACTGAATTTTTGTTTGTAAATCCCGTAAACAAAGGTTGAAAATCAGCATTTTCATCAGTCAGATCTTTAAACCATGTTTCATATCCGTCTGTACCTGTCGCTCTTGTCAAAATTAAGTATTTACCGTCCTCAGTAATGCCCGTATTATGATACATTTGTGGAGCAGCCTCATCGCGGTAAATCAATTTATCCTCGCTCTGATCCTCTCCTAATTTGTGATAATAAACACTGTGATAGCTGTTCGCATTGCTTAGCTCTGTGCCACTTTCAGGTGCGGGATAACGGCTGTAATAAAATCCATCCCCACTCCAAGAAGCCCCTGAAAATTTCACCCATTCCAGCTCGTCTTCCATCATTTTCTTGTCCTCCAAATTAATCACTTTGATCTTTGCCCAGTCAGAACCTGCTTCTTGAATACTGATAGCCGCCTTCGTATCATCTTTTGAAATTCCGATAATACTAACCGAAGTAGTACCTGCTGCTGACATTTTATTTGGGTCAATCAAAACTTCCGGCTCTCCCTCCAGCCCCTCTTGGATATAGATAACTGCCTGATTTTGCAATCCGTCATTTTTGTAAAAAATGAACCTCTCTCCTACCTTATAAGGCGAGGATAATTTTGGATAATTGTATAATTCCTCAGCTCTTGCTCTTACATCCTTTCTAAAAGGAATTTGATCCAAATAACCAAAAGTAATTTCATTTTGCTTATCTACCCACTCCATCACTTTAGCAGCTGTATCGACTTCCAGCCACCTGAATGGATCTCTGACTTCTTCACCATGATAGATATCTACGGTGGAATCCATTTCTGTTTCAAAATATGTCACCGGAATTACCGGATAATCAGTAGGCTCGTCATCTTTTGCAGTATCACAAGCAGATAAAGCTAATATACTTAGGATACTCAGCTGGAAAATTAATTGTTTCATAATTAAGATTTGGTTAAGAAAAGTAAGGTACAAAATTCCCCTAAAAAAAATTAAATTAATTTACTTTTGCCTAGCTTTGTCGCCTATGCAGTACTTTGGTCCCCGTAATATTAGATATTTCATTCTTAGTTTTTATGTCTTTTGCTATTATTTAGCTGAATCACAAACTATAGCATTTTATTCTCGAGAAGATAGCTCTGCTTTGACTGCTGTGCATATTATTAACTTGGATTCAGGTGAAGCATTAAACTCCATTGGAAATGTTTTAAATCTGAAAGACGCAAAATATCCCATTAACTTGTTCTTTGAAAAAGATGGATTTCAAAGTATATCCACAAAAATAAAAACTTTAAATTTTAACGATACACTTAATATTTTTCTCAATGAAAATCGAATTGCGCTATCTTCTATAATTGTTACCGCCACCAAGCGAGTGGAAGACAGATTTTCAGTTCCTTTAAAGATAAATTCAATTTCTTCTCAGGATATTCAAATTCAGCAAGCCCAAACGTCGGCAGATCTATTACAGCTCTCAGGAAATATTTATGTTCAGAAAAGTCAATTGGGCGGAGGCTCACCAATGATTAGAGGTTTTTCTGCCAACAGAGTGTTGATCAGTGTCGATGGCATACGAATGAATAATGCCATTTTCAGAAGCGGCAATCTACAAAATGTCATTAATATTGATCCATTCTCACTCGAAGGAGTCGAAATTATTATGGGTCCGGGTTCAACAATTTATGGCAGCGATGCTATTGGCGGAGTCATGGCTTTCCGCGCATCCCAATTGATATTATTTGACGGAAATAAGGGAAATATCACTGGACAAGTTTCAACGCGTTACTCCACTGCTAACAGTGAAAAAACTATGCATGCCCACTTTAAATATGCTACAAAAAAGTGGGCTTCCTACACTTCGATAAGTTTTAGTGACTTCGATGATTTGATAATGGGGACAAATGGTCCCGATGACTATCTACGATCAAATTTTGTCAGTCAAGTCAATGGAAAGGATACTTTAATTTCTAACCCTAAACCTCGAAAACAAATATCATCAGGCTATTCTGCTCTCTATTTGACCCAAAAAATGAGATACAAACCTTCTGAAAATTGGGATTTCAATATGGGAATACACTTTTCCACAACCTCTGATATTCCAAGATATGATCGACTTATCCGCCCACGAGGCAACGGACTTCGATCTGCAGAATGGTTTTATGGCCCTCAAACTTGGATGCTGAATAGAGTTTCTGCTATTAACACTGCCTCTAATAAAATCTATGATAAGCTTACAATCAATGCTGCCTACCAATATTTTGAAGAAAGTAGAAATGAACGAGATTTTCAATCCTCAATTAGAAATTCCGGCAAGGATTTGGTCCACGCATTCAGCATCAATATTGATTTTGACAAAAGAGCCAATGCTGAAACAGAAATCTTCTATGGCCTGGAATTGATCGATAATACAGTACTTTCTTCTGCTACAGAGATAGATATTATTACCAATTTTAAATCACCCGCTCAAAGCAGATATCCAAACAATTCTAAATGGCAATCAATGGGCGCCTACACCTATTTAAAAAGGACAATTAGTCCCATTGCATTTCTCAATATGGGCATTAGGTACAATTTTGTAAAGTCAAGAGCCATCTTCGACAATGACGTTTTTGATTTCCCTTTTTCTGAGGCAAATTTGAAGAATGGTGCATTGAGTGGAAGCATAGGTATTAATCTAAATTTCACTCCCGCTACCAGCCTAATTGCCAACATCTCTTCCGGCTTTCGAGCTCCTAATATTGATGATATTGGGAAAGTCTTCGATTCCTCTCCCGGGTTTGTTGTTGTCCCGAATCCCGATTTAACCCCGGAATATATCTACAGTTCAGAAATCGCAATCAACCAAAAAATTGGTCAAAGATTCAGATTTGACCTCTCACTGTCTTATTCTTATTTAAATAACGCAATAGTCCGAAGAAACAGCACTTTCAATGGCTTAGACAGTATACTTTATAAAATGGAGGTCAGCAGGGTGCAAAGTTTACAAAATGCCTCCTACGCTCAAGTTTACAGTGTAGAAGGTGGCTTGATTTATTCAATTGCAAAAAATCTCTCCTTTGAAAGTTTTATTACATATACCTCAGGCTCGGAAATCTTGGAAAATGGTGAAAAAGCACCACTAAGGCATGCCCCTCCGATGTTCGGAAAAACTTCGTTGATTTATAAATCAGAAAAATTTCATTTAAATTTTTATTCCATTTACCATGCAGCAATATCTGCTGATGATATGCCTCCAAGTGAAATAGAGAAGGATTATATTTATGCGAAAGATAGTATGGGTAATCCCTACTCCCCTGCCTGGCTGACTTTCAATGTTAAGTCGAGCATTTTCGTAGGTAAATCAATAGTAGCTCTTGCACTTGAAAATATAACAAATCAACGATATCGACCATTTTCTTCCGGCATTTCAGCGCCCGGCATCAACCTTATCTTATCTTTGACCTATAAATTTTAACTTGGAAGGCTGAATTCATAAAAGAATAATTATTTGTGAGCTACATAACACTTCTTGATATAATAGGTACACTGGTTTTTGCCATTTCGGGAGCACTAACGGCCGCTGAGCATAAAATGGATCTGATGGGAGTCAGTATAATCGCCTTTGTCACGGCTTTGGGTGGGGGAACGATAAGGGATATTCTGATTGGGGCACATCCCGTGGGCTGGATGCAGAACACCACTTATCTTGTCACTGTTTTGCTTGGAGTAATTATTGCTTTCTTCTTGGCGAGGCAGTTACAACCTTTAAGAAAGACCTTGTTCTTGTTCGATGCTATTGGCTTGGGGGTTTTTACTATTGGTGGACTTGAAAAAGCATTGACTTACGGCATAGATCCCATATATGCCGTCATTTGCGGGATGATTTCTGCGACGATGGGCGGGCTTCTAAGAGACGTCTTGTGCAATGAAGTACCACTCATTTTAAGACGAGAAATCTATGCCACTGCGGGAGCAATTGGCGCCACTGCCTTTCTCATTTTCAAGGCATTAAACCTCCACCCGGAACTGAATTTTCTCTTTACCATTATCTTAGTAATCCTAATACGAGTTGCTTCAGTAAAGTTAAAATTAGGACTTCCACGAATTAAGTACTGAATACTTAAAGCTCAATATTTTTTTGATCAAATGACTTTTTAATTGGCTTTCTCTGAACAAAATGGATAAACTACTCCTTAACATCACACAAATACTAGCATCAAAAAAAAATTAAATGGAGGAATTTATAAATTCACTCAACGAACTTATTATAAGAACCGGAATCTCGCCCGAGTATGTCAATTTAACAAGAACAATCTTGCTACTCGTAGCTGTGATTATAATTCTCTATTTAATATGGTTTATAACTAAAAATATATTACTAAGAATCATCGCCAAAGCCACTGCGAAAACAACAACAAAATGGGACGATTACTTACTCAAAAATAAAGTGTTCGCAGCGGTCGCCAATCTGCCCCCATTATTCATTTTATCGATACTTATTAACCCTATTTTTCAGGAATATCCGGTCACAGCAGATATGATGCATCGGATCATTGAGGTTCTAATTGTCATAGTCATCATTGTTATTGCTAACAGAACACTAACTGCTGTCCTTCAAGTCCTGAGTTATAGTCCTTCTTTAAGAGACAAGCCATTAAAATCTTACATTCAACTTTCTAAGATACTTATTTCCGGGATTCTAATCATTATTTTACTTAGTGTCGCCACCCAAAGAAATCCCATATATTTCTTCACCGGTTTGGGCGCTGTTTCTGCGATTTTAATTTTAACTTTCAAGGATACCATCATGGGCTTTGTGGGCAGCATTCAATTAGCTGCCAATGATATGATCCGACTCGGTGATTGGGTAAGTTTAGACAAATACGGAGCAGACGGCTCAGTTATAGAGATTAATTTAGCTACTGTCAAGGTCCAAAACTGGGACAAAACCATCACTACCATCCCTACCTATGCTTTTGTGTCCGAATCCTTCAAAAACTGGCGCGGTATGGTGGAATCCGGCGGCAGAAGAATTAAAAGGAGTATTTATATCAAAATTGATTCAATCAAATTCTGCGATCCGGAAATGATTAAGAATTTCAAGGATTATCATCTTATCTCGGAATTTGTGGAGGCCAAAGAGGCAGATATTTCCCAATATAATACCACAAAAAAAATAAATAAAAATGCCCTTATCAACGGTCGCCAACAGACAAATATCGGACTTTTCAGAAAATATGCCTTGCATTATCTCAACCAAAATATCAATCTTAATCACGAAATGACAGTCATGGTGAGGCAGTTGCAGCCCACAGCACAAGGCCTACCCATAGAAATTTACTGTTTTTCTCGAGACAAGGCATGGGTAAATTATGAAGAGATTCAATCAGACATATTCGATCATCTGTTCGCGGCAGTACCCTTCTTCGATCTGGAAATATTTGAAAACCCATCAGGAAAAGATTTACGCTCTTTAAATATAACATTTCCCGTCCCAAAGGCCGATACTTAAAATTTTAAAATCATAATCTTTCCGTATTCAGAAAAGAGTTAATTAACTTTACCCGTCGAATATCTGCTCCATCTTTCTAAATTGATTAATGATACCGAATGTTAACAGAAGTGGCCCCATAGGCATCTTTGATTCCGGAGTCGGCGGGTTGACCGTTTTCTCTGAAATTGTGAAGAAACTTCCTCAATACGACTATATTTATCTTGGAGACAATGCCCGTACACCCTACGGTAATAGATCTTTCGAAACCATTTACAAGTATACTCTAGAAGCTGTAGAATACCTCTTTGATCAAGGCTGCCCCCTTATTATTCTTGCATGTAATACTGCATCCGCCAAGGCATTAAAAACTATTCAGATTAATAACCTTCCGTTATTAAGAAGAGATGGACGTGTTCTGGGAATTATCCTTCCTACAGTGGAGAAAATCGATCAAATTACCAAGACAAAGCACATTGGTATTCTAAGCACCATAGGAACAGTAAATTCTAACTCCTATCCATTAGAATTAGCTAAAATTGATAAAGAAATAGCCATCTATCAGGAATCCTGTCCAATGTGGGTTCCCCTTGTTGAATCCGGCGAAATAGAAAACGAGGGTGCGGAATTTTTCGTCAAGAAAAATCTGGACAATATACTTTCTCAATCTGATCAAATAGATACATTACTGCTGGGCTGTACACATTATCCCCTATTAATGAACACTATTAAGAAATTTACTCCTCCACATGTAACGGTTCTGTCTCAAGGCAAAATAGTGGCTGATAGTCTAGAAAATTACCTCTTCAGGCATACCGAAATCGAGGAAAAATGCACAAAAAATGCATCCAGAACCTTCCTCACTACAGACAATCCCGATCTTTTCAACCAAAAAGCCAAGTTTTTCTACGACAAGACCATAGAGTCTAAATATGTCATAATTTCCTTCTAAATAACAATATCGTTTTATAGTTTTGTTGTGGGCGTCCCTCTGACCTGTCTGAAATCACATGATAGACTCAAGAAATATTCTGTGTACTCTTAAATCGATTAAACCTTCAAAAACCTGGTCAGAGTCGGCGTATTTCGGAGTATCGTACCTCCCCTAAAGGTACGGCACAGTTCCTTTGCAGGAACTTCCTCCATATGCCTGACGCGGAAGTAAAATTTCTAAGGCGCAACTTAATTTCTTAATTCTTAATATCATCTAACTGATCTTCAAAATCTTCAGGATCTTCTTTCTCCATTTCCCTTGCTTTTTGAAGGGCTGTAGCCACTAACCCTGCCGGAATAGTCACTATTCCCACTCCTATGATCAAAACAAAAAATGGAAAGAACCTCCCCCCCATTGTGATAGGATAGACATCTCCATATCCAACGGTCGTCAATGTCACGATAGCCCACCAAAGACTATGTGGTACTGACTTGAAAGCTTCAGGTTGAGCTTCATTCTCAAAGTAATAAATACCCGCCGATACTAAAAAAATCAATATTAATGTACAAATAAAAAACAAGACCATCTCCTCTCTTACGATCTTTGTAGCTACACCAAATCTTCTCATGGCTTTATTGTATCTCACTAGCTTTAAGGCTCGGAAAATCCTAAATATTCTGAAAACTCTCAGCGCTCTCAAATCAATAAAGAAACTTAAATAAAAGGGTAAAATAGCGATCAGGTCGATAATGCCATAAAAACTAAAAATATAAGCTACTTTTTTATCGGCCACATAGATTCTAAGTACATATTCTATTGAAAAGATAACAATAGAAAATAATTCAATTAGTTGTAGTACGTTTCTTGATTCTTCAGATAATTCCGGCAGTGTTTCTGTTGCAAAACCAATAAGGGAAATTATTATCAAGGCTTGTATGCTATAATCGAAAATCTTCCCTAATCGCGTTGTATTGTCTTCTACAATTTCTTTTAATCTTCTATGGAAAGGCATATTTCTCTTTTCTTTAGGAGACCATTCTTATATTAAGAATTAAAACTCCAATTCGAGCAAGGTAGCAATAATTCAAATAAATTCAACATGCAAATTTATAAAATTGACCTGCTTTATTCAGATAATCAACTCGTAATTCAGTAAATTAAAATCTGTTAAGTCTTCAAAGACGTCGCCCTCCCACCACATTGCCCCAGGCGTTTAGCATAATGGAATCTTCAGAGATGAACTCAAGTTCCCAATTATCATCCTCCAGTTGAAATTCATCTTTTGAAACTAAGATTAAGGAACGAGCTTCCTCCATATGTTTAGGTATACTTAATTCAAGGTTTTGGTTATTGTGTTGAATATTTATCTCCATCGGATTTTTAGTAGAAAGCACAAAGGATCCGCAATATTTTTTTAAATCCTGATTATTTATTTTATTACTTACTTGCATTTTCTTTTCATACGGTTGTATAGATGTGTAATGATTAGATATTAATCGCCATGTGCCTTTATTCTTTTTCCAAACAGATGAGAATCTCAAACTGTCTACCCTAGGAAACTCGCCGAAATGCATTGTTTTCATTAGATGAATTCCAGTACTAAGTGCATATTGAGGGCGCAATGGTTGAATTTCTAAACTATTGACATTCATTTCAGCCTCTTTCTCGCCCGCTGATAACAATATCGCTCCATAATTCTCTTTATTAACCTTTCTGCCCTTATGGTCAAAACCGGAATAATTATCCGCAAGTAAAATTTCTCCCTTGGGTTCTATTCTACGAAGTTCTGCCTCCGTTACTTCCTCAATCACTTTTGATCTCCAATTATTATCGCAAGAGATAAGGAGTACGAGAATAAGTATAAAAAATGTAGAGAATCTTTTCATAACTATTATTTTCTGTTTAATAATTCTTTCATAAGTGCAATTTCCTCCTTCTGGGCTTTGATTATTTCCTCAGCTAATTTTTTTACCTCTGAATTAGAAATTTCCGCTTGCTGACTTGTTAATATGGCTGAAGAATGATGCGAAATCATAGCTTTCATGTACTGATCATCTTCAATCATCGATTGTGACCTTAATAAAAATATGGTAAGAATAAAGAGTGAGATTGATCCGGAGATAATACCTAAATTGAATTTCCGGTTGGAATACATTTTAGGCATCATGAGCAACATTAGGACAGCCATTGGGCATATCATTAATATCGTCATATAAATTCTACTGAGGCTTATATAAATGTGATTTGTCTCTGCAACATTCAGAAACATTACTGAGAACATTATCAAAAATGATATTGATAATGTAATAATTAACTTGATGTAATTATTCGATTTCATGATGGTATAGGTTTTTATTGATCCAAAGTAAGAGCGGGAATTCTCAACTTAAAATAACAACACTACATATCATTAAAATCAAATATAATAAATATTATCGAAATTAAGAAACATCAAGATATAATCTGAAATCACAAGAGCAACAAACGTATTAAAATTTGTAATAAAGAGCTGCTTCCCCGGTTACATTAAGCTCCTTAAAATTATTATAGAAAGCATAACCGGTCATGATATTGAAGCCAATCCTTTTGGCAAGAATTATTTCTATTCCGAAACCGAGGCCATTGTTGACATAGCTGTCGGTTCTTCTAACCTCTTCAGTCATGTTAGGAAACACAGGATTATAAACATAATCAATATAGGAATGATATAGATAATGGTTGGCTTGATATAGATATAAATTAGTAATCCTACTTTCGATAATATTATAAAGAAAAGTCACACCTACACTATACCTCTCAGTTACAGGTGTTTTATAAGGTGCAAAATTGACTTGAGCTCCGAATTTGTTCGGATGATATCGAAATGAAAGGCCGTAGCCTGTCGCAAAACCTGCGCCTATGCCTATTCCAAATTTATAATCTTCTTCAATTTCCGTAGAAGCTGAATTTTGACCATATATTGATGAACTCCCCGTCATCCAATAAAGTACAAATGCTAGTAATATCAGATAACTTTTCATTTTAAAATTTTTTGATTTTGAATAAATCATTGTGCTAAATACCCACCATCCACCGGATAATAAGATCCGGTAACAAAGGATGAATTGTCACTTCCTAACCAATAAATTAGTTCCGCTACTTCTTCACTTTTACCCAATCGACCTATTGGATGCATGGCCACTAATTGCTTCTTCATATCTGCTTCCAAGGCATCTAGCAGCGGTGTTTCGATAAATCCCGGGCCTACTGCATTGGTTCTAATATTTTGGGCAGAATATTCCAATGCCGCAGTTTTCGTCAGACCGATAACGCCATGCTTGGCAGCAGAATAACCGGCAGATGCAGTAAAACCTGCATTCCCAAGTATAGAAGCAACATTCACTATACTCCCTCCACCATTTTTTAACATTGCCTGAATCTGGTATTTCATTCCATAAAACAAACTACTCAAGTTGATAGCAATAACCTTATCCCATCCCTCAATGCTCATCTCTCCTATCAAATTCTGCTCCCCGCCTATCCCGGCATTGTTGACCGCAATATCCAAGCCCCCGTATTTTTCCACTGCAAAATCTACCAAGTTTTCCATCTCGTGTGGTTGAGAGACATCACATCTGAAAAATTCAGCTATCCCTCCCGCAGCGATGACGTCGTCTTTTAACTTCACACCTGAATCTTCATTGATATCAGATATTATAACATTCGCTAAGTTCTGTGCAAATTTTTCAACTGTGGCCTTCCCAATCCCTGAAGCTCCTCCTGTAATAATTACCGTTTTGCCTTTCATCTATCTAATTTTTAATAAAATACAAATCATTGTACTCTATTAAAAGAAAATGTGGAAGCTAAATGTTTACTTAGGATAGAGAATTCCTTTAATAAGAGATAATAATCATCTGTATCCTGAAGATTTTCTTTTCAGAATTGATTATTAGACCCGCTCATTCTTAATATTTCGATCAAATATATTTTCCAAACTGGAGTTGATCCTATTTACAATAAAAAGTTTGGTGCCATCTCTTAAGGTGAACACTTCTAAAAATTCTCTATTTGGATTATATTTCCAATTTTTTAGTACATCAAAATTTGACTTCACTAAAGCGAGTTTTTCACTGTGATCCTCGGATACAATTATAATTTTGGTAATAGGAGAAAGTTTTAAACGATCCAAACTCAGAGAAGTTACTGGAACAGCAGCTCTGGTGATTGTGGCAAATCGATATTTAGACCTAAAAAATATCAAGTCACTAAAATCATCCGTCACAATATGACGATATGCCATTAGGTTGGCTAATTCTCCGGTCCACTCCGAAAAATTAGCATCATAAATTTTAACGTAATTTTTTACAAATGCCTCGTCAATTTGTTTGCCTCCTTGAACATACTCCTGCACCATAGGATAAATTGCCTTTGCCATTTCATTGATATATTTAATATTATACCAATCGCTTTCGTCCTTCTTGCCATTTAATTGCTCAAAAACGTAACCGTTGCCCATCGCTGTTGCCAAGGCCTCATTAAATAAGAGATAAGCATATGATGTATTCATCGATCTCGTACCCCAGAACCAATCCCTCAAATTGTTTTTATATTCCAAATTTTGATTATCATAGAAAATATGATAAATTTCATGCATCAAAACACTCATCAAAACATCATAATTATTAAAATCAACCGGAATTTCACTCACTCCTATGTTAAGAAATGCCCTCGCACTGAATCCCTGCTTCTGCGGGCTGGGTAATAGAATTATTTCAAAAGGAATGCTGTAATCCCACTCGGTATTATAAAAACGGAGACCCGTGTTAAAATACTCCGCTAAATTATTGTTGCCTATATATTTCCTTAAATTTTCAATCTGTTGATCGAATGTATCTTTTCCCGGCTCTAAAATAACATCTCTGTAGACCGGTAAAAACATTTCTAAAACTTCTGCCAATTCTATTAGTACATCCGTAGGAATTAATCCATAAGATTCGTTTTTGAATTCAGCGATAGTATTGCTTCTGATCAAATTACGATCAAGTAATGTCGAGGACATAACAGGAATTTTCTGACCAAAAGGAAATTCTTCAAATTCATAGTTGTAATCAATTCTTAGGCCTTCCAGTTTCTTTATTGCGTCCTTGTATTTCTTCGTGTTGTAATCCGAATCTTCAAAAACAGTTTTGTAACTATTGGGAGGAGCTGTATCAGAAATTCTCTTTATAAATTCGCTGGTAGCGTATAAATCAGAATGCCTAATATTCAGAACCGGAAGCTCAGCTTTAAGTAGGAAGCTACAAAAAACTAGAATTATAAAGAATATTGCCCTTGGTACATGCATGTTTATAAACTACTTTTTTAATTATAATGCAACTATGTGAGAACGAAACTATCTGTGAAATGGTATTTCATTTTGACTTGGTATTAGTCATATCAATGTTTCCGATGATCGAGTTCTACGAATTTATTATATTTATACAAATATTTACTTTATTATTATGAAATATTTACTTCTACTAACATTTTTTAGCTTTTATACCTCAATTTTATTATTTTCTCAATCACCTTTTGGAACACCTATAGAAGGCGATTATGGCAAAGAATTTATCATCAACAATTACGTGGATTGGGGTATAGTCGGTTTTCCTTCAGATCATGAATGTCTTTCGAAGACATATGGTGGACATCAGGGTACAGACTTTCAAATTAGAAATATTGCACTCATGGATTCAGGTGTATATGTGCTCGCTGCTGAGGCCGGTACCGTTACTGCTATTCAAGATGGCTTATTCGACAGAGAGAAAATGATTGATATCGAAAAAGGTTTTGGAAATTTTATTGCTATTAATCACTTCAATGGATTTCAAACATATTATGCACATTTGAAGAAGGAAAGTCTACTTGTTAGCGTAGGTGATACAGTTTCAATCGGTCAGCGAATTGCTCAAGTCGGCAGCAGTGGAAACAGTAGTGATCCACATTTGCATTTCGAAATATGGTACGATTCTACATTCATTTTCGATCCATTTAAGGGGACATGTGGAAATCCTACTACGCTTTGGTCCGATCCAATACCTTACGACAGTTCATTCTTCGTTTGGACTTCAGGAACTTCAAACTATTTATTGGATCTGGACACAGTCCGAGAAGAACCAATTCAAATAGACACATTCTATACTTTTGATGATGCTATTTCTTACTGGAATATAATGGCGGGTTTGCGCGCTGGGGATCATTTAGACATTGAATGGTATGAGCCGGGTGGACAGCTTTGGTTTAATTTCAATTTCCCGATTGACAGAGATTGGTGGTATTATTACTTTTGGTTCTATATTGATGTTTCATTAGGAAATGATGGTCTTTGGAATGTTATTTTGAAACGAAATGGTGTTGAAGTTGATTCGAGAAAGTTTGTTTTACAAACGGTTTTATCGTTGTTTGAATTTGAAAATAACACAGATAATTTTACCGTTTATTATACTGAATATGAAGTAATAATAGATTCGAAAATGGAAAATCATACCACTCATAGTATTAATATACATGACATAAATGGGAGACTTACAGAAGATTTCAAGTCTGTAACTTTGCCTTTAGAAATAAATAATTCTAAATATCTTCCGGGGGTCTATATATTAAAAATAAAAACTAGTGATGAATATTACACTAAGAAAATAATATTACATTAAATGGAACAAACAAGGAAATTGAAAATTACTTTTGAAGGACAAATGGTTCTATGAAACGCACACTAAGCATAATCCAATTTCTTCAATTGAAACGTGAATTACAAAATGCTGGGATTGTCTATTCCATGTTGTTTTTTGTAATTTTAGCAATAGTTTATTACCTGTTTTTCAATTTCGTACAAAGTTTTTATGGATCTATAATTACTCCTTCACTTGTGGTATTCATAATTTTCGGAATTCACAGAAAACGGGTGGATAAAACCTTTGTGTTAAGGCATATACCTAAACCCCGACGAAATTTTACGGTTCAGTATTTACTTTTTTCAGCTCCCCTGCTTTTGCCCTTATTCTGGTCAGAATTTCCATGGTTAATACTGACTTCAGTCTTATTAATAGTTTTAATTGTTAATAGTAAGCCTCAGAAATTACAAAAAGCTGATTTACTATGGCTACCCAAAATAATCAATAAAGAAAATTTCGAATGGTTAGCAGGCGTTCGAAAAAACTTTTACATTATTCTTATACTATGGTTGATTTCCTTGCTTTTATTGAATTTTCCCTTTGCAGTAATGATACCTTTGTTTTTTATAAGCAATATCATCATTAGTTTTTATCAGGAAGATGAACCGCAACATATTTTAAAACTCCATTTGAATAGACCGGGGTCATTTCTCCGTAGAAAGTGCATTCGGGCTTTATTACCGATGTTATTTTTGTATGTTGGTCCTTTAGCTGCTGCTGCCTTTCTCTATCCGGAATCATGGTATATTTATCTTTTATTTTTATTAATGCAAATTGTGGCAATTGAATTCAGTATTTTTCACAAATACAAAATGTATCTGCCCAATACTAGAAACAATAAAAATGAAATTATCTTGGGCATAGTTGTCCTTTTCAGTATAATTCCATTTTTCCTACCTTTACCTTTTCTATTTGCCTTCAGAGAGTATTTTTTGGCAAAAAAAACATTAAAATTATATACCAATGATTGAAATAGAAAATTTGAAAAAATCCTTCGGAAAGGATGTAGTTTTAAAGGAAATCAATCTGCGGATTTCTCCTGGTCATATTGTAGGTCTGGTAGGCTTCAATGGAGCTGGCAAAACCACCTTTTTCAATATTCTTGCAGGTTTTATAAAGCCTGATAGTGGTAGATTTTTAATGGCCGGGGAAATAATTAATACAAGAAGAATTAAATATCTGGAAACGAATAACTTTTTTTATTCCAGACTTACAGCGAGAGAATATTTGGATATTTTTCCTACTACAAATCCAAAGTTTGAATTGGAAAGTATCAATAGATTACTCAATTTGCCTTTAGATGACCTGATTGAAAACTTTTCAACCGGTATGAAAAAGAAAGTGGCTCTTGTTTCTGTAATAAAACAAGATGGTGATATTTATATATTTGACGAACCATTTAACGGTCTAGATCTTGAATCCAATCGCCTGCTGGAAGAAATTATTTTAAAACTTAAATCGCTTGGAAAAACCATTTTTATCTCCTCCCACATTATGCAGCCTCTGCGTGATATCTGTGATCAGATTTATATTCTCGATCAAGGTCGAATTTCTTCTCCCTACCAACCTCAAGATTATGATCAACTGGAATCTTATATAGACAAAGACATCAGACTTAAAGCAAGAGAAATTTCAAATGATCTATTTTAACTTAAAGTAATAAATTAATTATTTACCACAAATTATTTAATTTCTTATTAATATACAGGTTAATTAAAGTAATACGTTAATATTATCAAAACCTATTTTCTATTAATTAGCTTATTCAGGTAAGTTACTTCTTTTTATTTTGGAACGTAAAACTAAACTTCAAAAAATATTCCCTTGTTATTTTAAGATGTAAATTGAAAATGTCTCAATTAATTAAACTCCTTCAGGGGTGTTCATATAATCTAATAGTTTCCACATGCAAATTGGTTTTCATGCCTCCCACGAACAATTCCCTCCCTCCCAACTTTTGGATTTGATTTCAGATGCGGAACAAAATGGTTTTAATGCCGTATTATCCTCTGATCATTTTCACCCTTGGAGCGACCAACAAGGGGAAAGTGGTTTTGCTTGGACGTGGCTTGGAGCGGCTATGCAAAAAACATCTTTGGATTTTGGCATTGTCAACTCTCCTATCCAAAGATATCATCCTGCCATCATTGCGCAAGCTGCTGCCACGCTGGATGAAATGTTTCCTGCTAGATTCTTTCTCGCTTTAGGAAGTGGTCAGGCTTTAAATGAAAAAATCACTGGAGCCAACTGGCCGGAAAAAGACATTAGAAATAAACGCTTAAAAGAATCTGTTGAAATTATAAGGGAATTATGGAATGGTGATTATGTTACCCATCATGGAGAAATGATCGTTGAAAATGCAAAACTATTTACTAAACCTAAGACTTCAATACCCCTTCTAGGAGCAGCAATCTCCACAAAAACAGCCAATCTCATTTCACTCTGGACAGATGGCATGATTACGATTTCAAAACCTGTGGATCAATTAAAAGAAACTATTGATGCTTACAAACAGAACAATCCCACCGGATTGATAGCAGTGAAGGTCCAAATATCCTATGATCCTAGTTACGAAAAAGCACTCGAGAGTACATGGCAACAGTGGAAAAATAATATCTTCTCGAGTAGTGTACTCACTAATTTATCGACCGCTGCACAGTTTGATGAGATCGGCAAAATAGTGAAGAAGGAAGATATGATCGATCATGTAATCATTGGGAACAAGCCCCAAATTTTTCTCGATTTGATTCAAGAATATAAGTCACTCGGAGTGGCAAAAATATTTTTTCATAACGTGAATGTTAACCAACAACAGTTTATACAATTTTTCGGTAAAGAAATAATATCTAATATCTAAATAATGAACTATGAGTAATTACTGGTATAAAAATGCAATAATATATTCCTTAGATGTCGAAACATTTAAAGATTCTAATGATGATGGTGTAGGTGACTTTGTCGGCTTGAAAAATGCCTTGACCTATTTAGCGGGTTTGGGCGTGAACTGTATATGGCTCCTCCCCTTTTATGACAGTCCCAATGAGGATAATGGTTACGATGTCAGAAATTACTATGATGTAGATTCGCGCTTGGGAGATTTAGGGAATTTTGTAGAGCTTGTAGAGGCTGCGGATGAACTTGGGATTAAAATAATCATAGACCTTCCTGTCAATCATACCTCAAGAGAACACTATTGGTTTCAAACGGCCAGGAAAGATAAATCCTCTAAATATCATGACTTTTACATTTGGGAAGGGAATAAACCGGAAGATAAGACACGAAATGTGATGAGTGAAGCTCATGAAGATGGCTCCAACTGGGAATATGATGAGGAGGCTGACGCCTATTATTATCATACATTTTATAAACATCAACCTGATTTAAATATCTCAAACCGAGAAGTTCAGGATGAAATATTTAAAATCATGGGTTTTTGGCTAAAATTAGGGGTAGCAGGTTTCCGAATTGACGCTGCACCCTATATGTTCTCAGCGAAAGGTAAATTGAGATTTGAAGAAGATCCACATGATGTCTTCAGGGAGTTTAGAAATTTCGTTGAAGAAAAGAGAAGGGATGCAGTGCTTTTAGCAGAAGTAGATTTGAAACCTGAGGAGTATAAGAAATTTTTCGGTGATGAAGATCAGATGCATATGCTCTTCAATTTCTATATCAACAATTATATATATTTGGCATTTGCACGAGAGGAAGCAACTCCTCTTATCAATGCAATGAAAAAGCTACCAAAACTTGAAAAGAAAGAACAATTTGCAATATTTCTAAGAAATCATGACGAACTTAACTTAGGACAACTCACAGAGGAGGAAAGAAATGAAGTATTTGAGGTATATGCTCCTGAAAAGGACATGAGGATCTTCGGCCGAGGCATCCGCCGTAGGTTGGCTTCGATGCTTGGCAATGACAGACGCAAAATCGAGTTAGCGAACAGTTTAATGCTGACTTTGCCGGGCACCCCCGTTTTCTGGTACGGCCAAGAAATTGGTATGGGCGAGGATCTTTCAATCCCCGGAAGAAGCAGTGTAAGGACACATATGCAATGGTCAAACGTAAAGAATGGAGGATTTTCCAATGCAAATGAAGATCAACTTTTCACCAATGTGATCTCAGGTGGAGAATTTGGCTACGAAAAAGTTAACGTAAATGATCAACAGAGAGATGCTAATTCTCTACTTAATTGGATGATGAGAGCGATTAGCAGTAGAAAGGAATTTCCGGAATATGGATGGGGTGATTGCCAGGTGATGGAATGTGAATCCAAACATGTTCTTATACTTCACAGAACTTCCTCTAAAGGGACAGGGATTTCCATCCATAATTTCTCGGAGAATGAGGTGGAAGTTACGTTGCAATTTGATAAGCCGGAAGAAATTCAAGAAATTTTCAGTAATAAAATGTATGACGTTTTCGATCCTGAAACCCAGAAAGTGCTCATAGGGCCTTATGGCTATAGATGGCTGCACCGTCGTAAAATTTATTTGTAAATGGTATAAAAAATATGATATGAGAAGTTTAGGTAAAAAAATTTGGGTGATAGCAGAAGGATTTATACCCTCCTACAGCAATGGACCGGAGCCGGAATTTACTAGTCATGAAACAGCATGTATTTTAAATACATCTAATCAAAAAGCAGAAATACAACTCACCATTTTTTATAGTGACAAAGATCCGGTAGGACCTTATAAGGTCACCGTCGATGCGCAAAGGACAAAACATTTAAGATTCAATGATCTAAAAGATCCGGAGATCATCCCAAAAGATACAGACTATGCTTGTGTTATTGAGTCGACTATTCCGATAGTGGTTCAACATACGAGACTTGATTCGAGACAAGCAGAAAATGCATTATTAACTACTATAGCCTATTCGGAATGATAGATGAAGGGACTTTATGGAAAAACTGGTCAGGTAGTCTTAAATTTAGACCTGAGCACATTCTAGAACCTGAGTCCGAAGAGGAGATTTGTGAAATTATATATAAAGCCGGAAAAAATAATAAAAAAGTGAGGGTGGCAGGTGCAGGCCACTCCTCCACTCCCCTTTTGAAAACAGATGATATACTAATATATTTGAAACATTTCAATGGAGTTGAAAGCCCTGATAAAAACAACAAAACAGCTTGGGTGCCTTCAGGAATGACTGTTAAAGAGGCAGGTAGCGATTTATATAGATATGGACTGGCTATGCACAATACGGGAGATGTGGATGTGCAAAAACTTGCAGGAGCAATTGGAACAGGGACTCATGGTACCGGCGTGAATTTGCAGAATCTTTCTGCTATGCTAATTGGTGTTAAACTTGTCAATGGTCAAGGAGAAATTAAAGAATTCGACAGTATTAATCATCCTGAAATAATGAGGGCTTTACGTGTCTCTTTAGGATCATGTGGGATTTTCTTGAAAATGAAACTCCAATTGCAAGACAGCTATATTTTGCAGAGAAAAGAATGGTGTATCACTGTTGATCAATGTCTTAAAAATTTAAATGATTACAAACTAAATAGGAATTTTGATTTCTATTGGTATCCCAGGACTGACAAAATCAAGATTAGGATTATGAACGAGGAGGGTGTAAACATGCCGGATATTCCTTTTGGATCTCTTGAAATGGAATCCATCGGCCCCGGACATGAAATATTACCCCGAGATAGGGCATTAAAATTCGATGAAATGGAATATGCCCTGCCTGCTGAGAAAGCACAGGATTGTTTTCTGGAAATTCGAAATCTAATTTTAAAAAAATTTAGGAAAGATATTGCATGGCGTTTACTTTTTAGAACCATTAAAAAGGATGATACATACTTAAGTTGTATGAATGGTCGAGAAACAGTTACTATTTCTTTACACCACAATGCAGGACTTCCATTTTGGACATTCTTTAAGGCTATTGAGCCTATTTTCTTAAAATATGAAGGGCGTCCCCATTGGGCTAAAAAACATACTTTAATCCATGAAGAATTACACAGCATGTATCCTGATTGGAATAAATTTTTAGAAGTCAGAGATATACTTGATCCGAGAAAAATCTTCATTACAAGATATTTACAAGAGATATTAGGAATATAAATACAAAATATTTTCATAAGATGAATGCGATAGGAAAATTAGATTGGGCATTTAGTGGGGGAAGAATTCCATTCGACTACAATGGTGAAGAACTCTTGTTTATGAGTTACGATAGAGTTTCTATTTTAAACACCGGAAACAATGCTTCTAAAGTAGAAATATTCGTTTTTTTAGAAGATGAAATACCGATCTGTTCTTATAATATTTGCATTAAAGCCAAACGAGTACTAAAAATTAATTTAAATGAACTGATTGACCCAATCCCATTGGTGCTTGGTAAGAATTATGCCTGCTATATTAAAAGTTCCAAGAAAATCGTAGTTCAGTTTAGTCGTCTTAATACCGGACAGAGTGCACTCGCCGAAATGACTACAATGGCCTATCCGATTGATGAATAAAATAGAGAAATATGATTGGTTTTATTCTGGCATTAGGCACAGCCTTATCCGAGGCCTCAAAAGACATCATCAGCAAATATAATTTAAAATATATTGATGAGTATGTAGGAGCTTTTTCTTTACAACTCACCCAATCATTGTTATTACTTCCCTTAGCCCTATTTTTTCTACCAAAAAGTCTTTCGGATGATTTTATTTTGGTAGTTCTTACGAGTTCTTTTATTCAGTTAGCGGTAATTTTATTATATTTTAAAGCGATTAAAATTTCTGAAATTTCAGTAACCCTCCCCCTATTGACATTAACACCCCTGTTTATGTTAATTACTTCACCTATAATGATAGGGGAATTTCCTAGTTTTGGAGGTCTTTTAGGGATATTCTTAATCGTTTCCGGCACTTACATATCAAACTTCAAATCAGAACAAAAGAATGTTTTGACACCCTTTGTATCCTTAGTGAAGGATAAAGGTGCTAGGTATATGTTGGTCATAGCATTCCTTTGGAGCATAACAGCTAATCTTGATCTGATAGGAGTCCGAGAGACATCACCGATTTTTTGGTCCTTTGGAAAAGATTTTCTCATATTATTATACATGGTGCCGATTATGTTAGTCAAATCTACCGATCCATGGAGACAGATTATGCAACGAAGAATTGGATTGTTTTGGGTCGGTTTTTTTAAATCAACTAGTGTCATCACACAGATGTTTTCGATACAATTTATACTTGTTGCTTACACTATATCTATAAAGCGATCCAGCGCAATTTTCATTATTTTATATGCATTTTTTTTACTAAAAGAAAGAGCAAATTTTAAAAATCGAATTATTGGCATCAGTATAATTCTGATTGGATTAATATTAATAGCATTAAATTAAAAATCTTGAAATATGTGGTATCAAAATAACAATCTACTTTATTTATTAGGAAGTCTAATCGTCCTGATATTACTATATTATTTTCTGTATTTAAGAATAATAAAATTTGGTAAAGATAAGAAATACTTAATTTCACCTGATATAGCAAAAAAAACACAGTATCCACTTATCATCATATTTTGTTCCATATTCGTTAGATTAGTAACCGAACTATTGCCAATGGAAGAGAATATTGATATATTTCTCAAACACTTAAGCTTAATTCTAATCATTATTGGTATTTCAATAACATTAGTACTTGGAATAAAATTTCTAAAAAATAGGATAGTTGGAAGATATAATATAGCCAGTGAGGATAATCTAAAAGCTCGAAAGGTTTATACTCAATTTATTATAATTGAAAATATTTTAACTTTTATTATCATCATTATAGCTTTAGGCCTAATATTAATGAGCTTTAGCAGCATTAGGGCAATTGGGGTCAGTGTACTGGCATCTGCAGGAATTGCCGGGATAATTTTAGGATTCGCTGCACAAAAAGCTTTAGCTACTCTTCTGGCAGGAATACAATTGGCTTTCACTCAGCCCTTCCGCATCGATGATGCCGTTGTGATCGATGGCGAATGGGGATGGATCGAAGAAATAACCTTAACTTATGTTGTTTTAAGAATTTGGGACAAAAGAAGGTTAATTATTCCTTCGACCTATTTCATCGAAAATAATTTTCAAAACTGGACCCGAACTACCGCAGATATCACTGGCTCAGTCTTTCTGTATACCGATTTTATGATTCCCATTTCGGAATTAAGAACTGAACTAACTAGACTTCTAAATGAATCACCGCTATGGGACAAAAAAGTTAATGTATTACAAATCACAAATGCATCAGAAAAAACCATGGAAATCAGAATCTTAGTAAGTGCCGCCAACTCACCTACTGTTTGGGATCTCCGGGTTCATATACGGGAAAAAATGATTGAATTCATTCAGAAAAATTACCCGAATAGCTTACCTCATTCAAGAATTTTGCTAAGTAATCCTTCAAATATAGAAAGTCTAGATAGCAATATTAACTCAAATTAAAACTTTATTAACAAATATATTTCCATAGGAGTATTTATTTTTTTGTTTGAGTTAATAAAGTGTTTCAAGTAATACAAACTTTGTTTTAATTAAGATTTCTTTCCAATGAGTAAAACAATAATTGTTTCCAATAGATTACCCCTTCAAATTTCAATAAAAAACGAAAAAATAAATGTTACTCCCAGTGTAGGTGGACTCGCAACAGGTTTACAATCACTTCATCAATCAGGGGACAGCATTTGGGTGGGTTGGACTGGACTATCAGATGAAGATTTGCCCTGTGAATTTAAAAAAAATGCAGTTGAGAATATAACTAGAGAACGACGTTGTGCGGCTGTTAATTTATCTGCTAAAGAACTAGAATTATACTATCAGAAATTTAGCAATGAGACGCTATGGCCTTTATTCCATTATTTTACAGAATATGCCAAGTTTAATGATGAATCTTGGGAAACTTACAAGAGCGTAAATAAAAAATTTGCAGATAAAGTACTGGAGGTAGCTGACGAAAACTCAGTAATTTGGGTTCATGATTATCAATTACTATTGGTGCCACAATTACTTAAGGATGTAAATCCTAACCTTACGGTTGGTTTTTTTCTGCATATTCCTTTTCCGTCCTACGAAGTTTTTAGATTATTACCTTATCGAAAAGATATTCTCTTAGGTTTACTTGGCGCAGACTTAATAGGTTTTCACACATTAAGTTATAAAAAGCATTTTATAACTACTGTCAAAGCTATTCTGAAAAGTGAAACCGGCGATGACACCATAATACATCAGTATTTAATGACTCACGTAGGACATTACCCCATGGGCATTGATTATGCAAAGTTTGAAAATGCTGCTAAGGCACACAAAGTGCAATCTTTAGAAGAAGCCTCATCACTTCAAAAAGAGTTGGATCAATTTAAGGAAAATCATGAAAATATAAAATTAGTATTATCTGTAGATCGATTGGATTATACCAAAGGAATGGCCAATAGGATCAGGGCTTTTGAAAATTTTCTAGAGAATTATCCTCAATATAGAAAAAAGGTGAGTTTATTAATGTTGGCAGTTCCTTCCAGAACGAAAGTGCCTCAATACAAATCATTAAAAAAAGAAATAGATCAATTAGTAGGTCATGTAAATGGTAAGTTTGGTGGAATTAACTGGACTCCAATTTGGTACTTCTATAGATCCATGCCATTTAATAATTTGATAGATTTATACACCAATTGTGATATTGCTCTGATCACTCCCCTGCGGGATGGAATGAACCTGGTAGCTAAAGAATATATTGCCTCCCGAATAGACCAAAAAGGCGTCTTGATATTGAGCGAAATGGCCGGAGCAGCTGAGGAAATGCCCACCGCATTGTTAATTAATCCTAATAACTATGACGAAATTGCATTCGCCCTTTCAGTTGCCGTTGAAATGGAAGATGAGGAACAGATAAAAAGAAATAAAATACTGCAAAGACGTCTTAGAGAATTTACGGTTCAAAAATGGTCCGATGATTTTATGAAAAAATTATTGTCTATCGAAAAATCAAAAAATTCTAAGTCCCCAAAGCAGATAGATAGCAATACTTTTAACACTATTCTAACCAAATATCAGAAATCTAAGAAACGGATCTTTTTTTTGGATTATGATGGCACATTGGTAGGTTTTAAAAATGATCCCCAACAAGTGGCACCGGACTCTCAATTGAAAGAAATCATCAACAATTTATTAAAGGACAAGCTCAATGAAATTGTCATTGTAAGTGGTCGCGACAAAAATACATTGGAAAACTGGTGGGGCGATACACCTGTAAGTATAATTGCTGAACATGGATTATATGTAAAAAAATCAAATTCAGATTGGATCTCCAATTACAAATTTAACAGCGAATGGATTAATCATTTGATTTCAATTCTTGAGATATTTACGGAAAAAATTCCACTAAGTTTTATCGAGAAAAAAGACAATTCTATCGTCTGGCATTATAGAGCAGCTGAGCCTGAAACAGCAAAGCAGGCGGCAGTTGAGTTGAAATCATTACTATTACAATTCGTACCAAAATACGATCTGTCCATACTGGAAGGCAATAAAAATATAGAAATTCTTAGTCAACAAGTAGATAAAGGAACTGCAGTTAAAAATTATCTTTCTAATAATGATCATGATTTCATTCTAGCATTCGGTGATGATAAAACAGATGAATTTATGTTCGAAAAGCTACCACTCTCTAGTATTTCTATTAAGGTGGGAAGTAATGAAACCAAAGCAAAATATAGAGTGGAGAATTTTTTAGAGGTGAGAAGTTTCATAATTCAACTTTATAATAAACATTTTATGATGCAAAGCCCGTCTCTTAATGGGGATCACTAAATTATAATTATTTCCCGTTCAAATAATCGAAAGAGTTCATAATTTATTTAATGCAGTCAAGATATAATTTTCCGATGCCATATTTTTACACCGTCACATTTAATCAAGACTAATAGTATAGCACGTGGAAAACGATAAAAATCCAGAGAATAAAAAGTTACAAGATCTAGAAAGCAACAAAGTTGGAAATAATGATTATCTGACCACTAACCAAGGTGTGAGAGTTAATGATGATCACAATTCTTTACTTGGTGGAGAAAGAGGTCCGACATTAATGGAAGATTTCATTTTTCGAGAGAAGATGACTCATTTCGATCATGAAAGAATACCTGAAAGAATCGTACATGCACGCGGTACAGGGGCGCATGGTCACTTCGAATTGTATGAATCCATGTCAAAATATACAAAAGCAGGATTCCTTAATGACACTTCAAAAAAAACTCCGGTATTCGTCAGATTTTCAACTGTTGTAGGATTTAAAGGATCGACGGATCTCGCTAGAGATGTACGCGGCTTTGCAGTTAAATTCTATACAGAAGAAGGTAATTATGATTTAGTAGGAAATAATATTCCTGTTTTTTTCATACAAGACGCAATGAAATTTCCGGATTTAGTTCATTCTATTAAACCTGAACCGGATAATGAAATTCCGCAGGCTTCTGCTGCCCACGATACATTTTGGGATTTCATTTCTTTAATGCCTGAGTCCATGCACATGATTATGTGGGTGATGTCAGATCGGGCGATTCCTCGAAGCTATCGCACTATGGAAGGTTTCGGAGTTCATACTTTCAGATTTATAAACAAAGAGGGTAAATCTACTTTTGTTAAATTCCATTGGAAACCCGTTTTGGGAGTTCACAGTGTTCTGTGGGATGAAGCTCAAAAAATTTCAGGGAAGAATTCTGACTTTCATAGACAAGATCTTTGGGAAGCTATAGAAGAAGGTCAGTATCCTGAATATGAATTAGGGGTACAACTTGTGGCTGAGGAGGATGAGCATAAATTTGATTTTGATCTTCTGGATCCTACCAAAATCATTCCCGAAGAACTCGTACCTGTGAAAATAATCGGCAAAATGACCTTAACTCATAATGTCGACAATTTCTTTGCAGAAACCGAGCAGGTGGCTTTCCATCCCGGTCATGTGGTACCGGGGATTGATTTTACGAACGATCCCTTACTACAAGGAAGACTATTTTCTTACATTGATACACAATTAATAAGACTGGGAGGACCAAATTTCCACGAATTACCTATTAATAGACCAATAGCTCCAAAGCGCAATAATCAAAGAGACGGTTTTGGAAGGCAGGAAATAAATAAGGGCAAGGTCTCCTACTCCCCAAACAGTCTAGGTGGCGGATGTCCATTTCAAGCTCAAATTAAAGAAGGAGGATTTCATTCGTTCGCTGAGAAGGTTGAGGGTAATAAAATCAGAACGAGAAGTCAAAGTTTTCTAGATCATTTCGGTCAAGCCAAACTGTTTTATGACAGCCAGACTGAAATAGAGCAAAAACACATGGTCGATGCGCTGGGGTTTGAGCTGGGAAAAGTCAATACAGTTAATATTAGAGAGAGAATGGTAGGGTTATTGACAAAGATAGATAAAGATTTAGCAGCTAAAGTAGCAGGAAAATTAGGAATTGATCTTCCTATTGATATTGAAAAGCCATTAAATCATGGTGTTCACGCAGATGCCGAACCCGGGGAATTTGAACCGATTTTCAAAAAACAAGCAGTGGAGTCGTCAAAAGCATTAAGTATGCTTAAGAACCATAAAGCCTTTATTAAATCAAGGAAAATTGGATTTCTGTGTGATAATAACGTTTCTATTGAATCAATAGATAAAATGAAAGATTTACTTGTTGCAGAAGGTGCTATGGTCAAAATCATTGGTCCCCATTCCGGAACTTTAAACACAGCATCGGGGAAAAAGCTGAAAATTGATCAAGCAATTGATACAACTAGTTCTGTTTTATTTGATGCGATATACATACCGGAACATTCAGGTGAGAAATCTTCCTATCTCAATAATCCGCACGCTTTGAATTTTTTAAATGATGCGTTCCAACATTGCAAACCTATTTCATTACATCAGTCAGGTATGGAATTATTTAAAAATGCTGTCCCTAAATCATTGATAAATCAAAATAAGGACGGTGATCTGTCAGAAATTGGAGTTTTTGTAGATAAGGATTCTAAAGGGTTTTTAGAAGGCATCAGTAAACACAGATATTGGAATAGAGAGCAATTTTAATAACGGAAAAAATAATAAATGTCAAAACCGAAAAAATTTCCAGATCAAAAGCAGTCCCAGCCGGGTGATGAGCACAAAATGCATCCTGAACCTGAAATAATCCGAAAAAATTATAAAGGTTCAGAAAAATTAAAGGATAAAGTGGCATTAATTACCGGTGGTGATAGTGGAATAGGAAGAAGTGTAGCTGTTCATTACGCCAGAGAAGGGGCAGATGTGGCGATCATTTATCTGGAAGAGGATAAAGATGCCAAGGAAACACAGAAAATGGTCGAAAAAGAGGGTCGCAAATGTCTAATTATAAAAGGTGATATTAAGGACAACAAATTCTGCAAGGATGCCGTCAAGAAATGTGTTGATAATTTCGGAAAATTAAATATCGTAATTAATAATGCTGCTGTTCAATTTCCAAAAAACACCTTGTTAAAAATCGAGCCTGATCAGGTGGAAGAAACATTTAGAACAAATATATTTTCCTTCTTTGCAATCACAAAAGCTGCTTTGGAGTATCTAAAAGAAGGGGATACGATTATAAATACTACTTCCGTGACGGCATACAGAGGTAGCGAACATCTTATCGATTATGCCAGTACCAAAGGTGCAATTGTGGCCTTTACACGTTCACTTTCTGCAAACTTAGCCGATAAAAACATTCGAGTCAATGCTGTGGCTCCGGGTCCAATTTGGACACCACTTATACCCGCGAGTTTTGATGATGTAACAGATTTTGGTCAGGACACACCTATGGGCAGAGCAGGGCAGCCAAGTGAAGTAGGTCCGGCATATGTTTTTTTAGGCAGTGAAGATAGCAGCTACATTACCGGTCAAATTATTCACATTAATGGCGGGGAAATAGTAGGTGGATAAGAAAAAAATAGGTTGTATGGTCACATGTTATGTTTTCAATAAAATATTTCATGACTTGGATTGATTTAATCGGAATTATTGCAGGCATTTGTACCTCCACAGCAGTAATAGCACAAATTTATAAATCTTTAAAAACCAAAACAGTTGATGATGTTTCACCTATCATGTTTACTGTTTTGGTTATTGGCATTGGGCTCTGGGTTGTCTATGGAATTATCATAAAAGATTTTCCAATAATTTTAACCAATAGCCTGGCACTCCTACTCCACTTTTTTATGTGCTTACTAATTATGAAGTACAGAAAACCAAAATAACACTAATTGAAATCAACGATACATTACTATTAAAATGAAGTTAAGAAAAATCAAAAATAAAAAAAGCATCCCCCAAAATTCAGTTAGTTCTAATTACGACATGGTTGTCTTTTCCCACATCCGCTGGGACATAGTCTATCATCGCCCACAACACATTATTAATAGATTAGCGAGAAAACGAAGAATATTATATGTTGAAGCACCTATACTTAATTTAGAAAATCAACATCAATTATTTGAAATTTCTACAAATTTACATATTCTTCAGCCTTGTGTGGGGGATTATGACCAAATTGCTTCAGCCATCCTTGAGATGGTTGGTCTTAAAAGTTTCAATGTTGGATGGTTTTACTCTTCGAATTTTATAGAAGTCTTCAAGGATTTAAACTTTGAAGCAATAATTTATGACTGTTCTGAGGAATTGTCCCTAAGTAAATTTGCCCCTGAAAATATTAAGGCTAAGGAAAAAATATTAATGTCAAAGGCCAATTATATATTTTCATCATGTGAAAAAGGATTTGAAGAGAAGCAAAAATATTTTCAGAATGTATACCTCTTTCCTAATTCTGTAGATTTTGACCATTTCCACACTTCACATAATGGAATACTTAATCCCTCAGATATCAAAATGATACCTGAGCCCATAGTTGGATATTTTGGTACAATTGATCATAAAATCAATTTCGAATTATTAAATCGAACAGCATTTTTATTACCTACTGTTTCTTTTGTAATGATTGGTCCATTATCGAATATTAATTTTAATGAGATCCCCAAGGAACCTAATATTTATTATTTAGGGGCAAAGTCTTATCAGTTTTTACCCAATTATTTGAAATTTTTCAATATCGCCATGTTGCCGTTTAAGGCAGATGAAACCAAAACTGCTACACCAATTTCTACTTTAGAATATATGGCCGGAGGTATTCCAATTATTTCAACCCCTATTGAGGAGCTGACAGAAAAATTTAGTCATTGCCTCAGAATTGTTAGGACATGTGACGAATTTATAAAAGAAATAAATCTCGCTTTGAATGACATGGAAAAAACTTATCTCGATGACTATGATCAGATTCTCAACAATACTTCTTGGGACAAAACTATAAAAGCGATGGAAGAGATAATTTTCTAAGTCAAATATTCATTATTTAAAATTTTTATATATGTTTAATGATCTTTACTAATCACCAATATCTCAAGACCTTTCCTATAAATAAAAATAGCACGAAATTAATTGTGGGAACCATCCATCCTCATCAGCATGAAAAATTCCTAATTCCCTTCTTTTATGGAAATGTAGCATCGCTTTGGAATATCCTAAGCGATGCATTTCCCGAAATATTACCGCGACCTATTACATTAGAAAAAATAAAAAACTTTTTAAGAATTAAAAAGATATCCTTAAGTGATACAATACTAAGGTGCGAACGTAAAAAGCTTACTGCTTTCGATAGTGATTTAATTCCTTTAGAACTAAATTATGATCTAATACCTCAAATAAAAAATTCGAAAATCAACCACATTCTTTTCACAAGTGGATTTGGTAAAAATAATGCCTTCAAATTATTTTATGAGGATATACTCGGTTTAAAAATTACTAAAGAGATAAAATTAAAGCGAGAAATCAAGCTTGATCCTGATATATTTGATAGAGAAATGCTTTTAACCGTTTTAATTTCACCTTCCGGGGCATCAAATATTGGATTATCTAAATCACCGACTTATTTGCTGGCGAAAGATAATCTCAAAGATTCAGCCCGGCCTGTCTACGATTTTAAAGTACAATATTATAGAGAAATATTTGGCCCATCTAACTGATTAAATATCCAATTTCCCCTTCGTATCACTATTTCCCTCAATTCCTGTAATAGCTTCAGTACCTTGTCTTAAAAATTGGACGAATTTATTCTGTCTTTTGTCCCAGTAATAAGATTCATGTGGGATAAACTTAATGACTGATAAATTTGGATCATTATTTCCTTCAAACCACTTGTCATCTTCTGTTGTATACAGGTCAGTAATTAAAGCTGCGTCAGTTGATAGAGAAGCAGAACCATAAAGACTTAAATACAACATTTCACTTGGGTGGCTAAATATAAGTTGCGATCTTTTATCCTGCTGAATATTACTATTGTGATCACTTTCTAAACCACTTAGAAAATAGATTGCACCATTATTATCAATTCTTCTTAGTTCCATTGGATTAACACTTACCGGGGTACTATTGAGTTTAGTTAAAAGCATAGCTATCTTAATAGTTTCCGCAATTTCTATCATTTTTTTGATAGCCGCTTCTCTGGATAAATTTTCAGTAATCATAATATTTATTTTCCTATTTTTTATACTACTTACAAAACGTATATTACCACCAACATGTTCTAAATATATTAGAAACACTCCGGTAACATTTCATTATATTTGATTTTAATCTATCGACATAACAACTTTAACACACCCGTCCGCTTTCTCCCGAAAAATATTATAGCCCTCTACAGCATCTTCTAATGTCATCCTGTGAGTAATAATAAATGTTGGATTTATCAAGCGATTTTCAATTGTTTCCAAAAGAGGCTGAAGATATTTTTGTACGTGCGTTTGTCCCATTTTAAATTGCAAGGATTTATTCATCGCTGCTCCTAAAGGCACTTCGTTTACCATACCAATATAAACACCGGGTATAGAAACTGTTCCTGCTTTTTTGCAACTCATAATAATTTGCTGTAAAACATAAGGACGTGACATGGGCAACTGTAAAACTTCCTTCGTTTTATCGGCTATCTTACCCAAAAAAGTACCACCATGCGCCTCCGCTCCCACTGCATCAATACATGAATCCGGCCCTTTACCATTGGTCATCTCCATAAGAATTTCATAAACGTCAAGCCGATCGGTGGTTTTTATTACTTCAGCTCTGCCGTGAGTTTTTGCCATTTCTAAGCGTTCATCAACGGAATCTATAGCAATCACTCTTCCTGCACCTAACATCCATGCGCTTTGTATTGCAAATTGACCAACCGGCCCACAGCCCCATACTGCTACAGTATCGCCTTTTCTAATATTTGCATTCTCTGCAGCCATGTATCCTGTAGGATAAATATCCGACAAAAACAAAGCTTGTTCGTCCTCCAAACTATCCGGTACTTTAATTGGACCAATATCAGCATAAGGTACTCGAACGTACTCCGCCTGCCCGCCTGAAAAACCGCCCAACATGTGGGAATAACCAAATATCCCAGAAATAGTATGTCCTAAATTGGCTTTTGCTTGATCGGGATTAGGGTTAGAATTATCACATAGGGAATATAAATCATCCTCACAAAATTCGCAAGAACCACAGGCGATGGTAAATGGAACCACTACCCTATCTCCTTTCCGGAATTTTTTCACATCACTGCCGATTTCTACGACTTCCCCCATAAATTCATGACCTAATATATCACCATCTTTCATGGTAGGCACCATCCCGTTAAGAATGTGTAAATCAGAACCACAAATAGCTGTTCTAGTGACTTTTACAATTATATCTTTTGGATCCTCAATAACAGGATCAGGAACTGTTTCCACCGCTATTGAATTTCTTCCGTGCCAAACTAATGCTCTCATAATCGAATTTTTTAAGATTAATTATTTAATTATTGTCATTAATGGGCTCCAAACCATTAAAGGCCGGACCTTCTATGACATTGCCATCAATATTAAACCTGCTGCCATGACAGGGGCAATCCCATGTATGCTCCGCGTCATTCCATCTCACAGTACAACCCATGTGAGGACAAATAGCTGATATTTTATAATAAGTATCTTCCGACTTTCTGTAGACGGCGACTTTTGAACCATCCATTCTGATCACTTTGCCCGTATTAATATTAATTTCTTCTAACTCTTTATTGCCAACTGACAAGTCCTTGATTAACTGGGCCGCTACATTTGTATTCTCTTTTACAAATCTTCCTGCAGCTTTAATAATTCTCTTCTTTGAAGCTAAAAATAAGTCAGAATAAGGATTGTCAATACCCAAAATAGAATCTGAAATAAATTGTGCAGCAGCCGCTCCATAAACTAATCCATCTGCAGAAAAGCCGGAAGCCACATACTGATTTTCTCCCTCCTTCATTTTCCCGATGTAGGGCAAATAAGAAGCGGGCTTGTAATTCTGCCCTCCCCAACAATATTGAATTCTTTGAATGGGGAACATGGACTCAGCATATTCAATCAAATTATTTAATAATTTATTAGAACTCTCTGCCTGCCCCACCTTATGAGACTGTCCAATTCCTAATAAAAACTTTTCTCCTGACCGCTCATAGGTTCTGAAAGAGAATTTTTTGTCATCATAATATTTCCAGAAAATTCCATTGCTTGGATATTTCTCAGATTTTAATCGTGCAGCTATTCCATATTCCCGATAAGGTGCCAAGGTGGTATGAAATTCAGTCTTCAATCCTTTAGGTGTATGTGTAGCCTCTACTACATATTTTGAAATTATCGTTCCTAAAGATGTCTTAACTAAATATTTACCATCATCATCATCAATTTCCAATACCTGTGAATTTTCAAATATCTCAACACTTTGGTTGTTAATATTTTTTGCTAATTCCTGGACAAATATGAGAGGATTGAATTGAGCTTGACCATCTATCTCAAATCCATCTTCCATAGCATATGGAAATTTATCGTCTAAGGTTTTAATATCTATGCCGGCACTGCGGGCAGATTTTAATTCCTCTGTAATAAAATCTTTATTATCGATTGAAAAAATATACATTGATGATGGGTGATAGTCACAATCTATTTTAAAAGAATCTATACAGTTCTTTATTAAGTTGATTCCCTGACGTCTCACATTTATTATCTGATGGAGAATATCTTTATCGTACTTAGATAGAATTGTTGAAAATAAATCCTCTGTAATCGTATACAAATTTCCGGTGCTCTGTCCTGATGTCCCTTTACCGATACTTTTAGCTTCAATAACGGCAATAGACAAACCTTTATCTAAAAGAAGAGCAGCTGTTAAAATACCTGTAATGCCTCCCCCAATAATACATACATCGACTTCAATTTCGGAATTTAATTGTGGATATTGAATCTTATTGTCCCATAAATTCCATAATGGATTTAATTGCATAATGGTAATTTTATTAATTTTTAATTAAACTTCTGAGTTTAAAGATTCCTCCATTTCATTCGATGTTGGACGTTTGCTTGGAGGATCAATAAATTCATTTTGTGGATATTTGGTTTTAGTTTTCTTCTTTTTCTTAGGATTTCTTAGCGCTGTAAAAAAAGAAACTATCACAGAAAACATTCCCATTAATACAAAGGGTAAAATACTTGTCCCAGCAAAATCTAATAACCAAGGAGAACTTAATATTAAAAATCCTGCTATAATATCAACTCCCAAATGGATTTTAAATGGTATAATTTTTAATAAGCCCAATTCATAATCTGTTAATACACTTTGTATCAAGAGTATTATTCCCATTACAATTGGAAATATAGTGACAGTCCCGGATGGAAAATTCAATAAAAATGGTAATATGATTAAAAAGACGCCATAAAAATAATCCAGATAGCCATGCTCTTTTTTAGTTATCATAAAATTTTCTAATTAAAATTGTGGGAAAAAATGTGAAGTTCCGGAAAGCTTTCTTTTAAAGATATTCAAGATGCTTATTCACTAGAGTTTATGAAACCAGCTATCCGAAACTTCACTTAACGATAAATTATATAATCGAATTCATCGCAATAAATAAATCAATGTGCTAAATAATGAAAATAAACTTGTGTTAACCAAAATCAATATCTAACTCTTATAATAACAAATATAGATTAATCACTTAGTTGTAATTACCCGAAAAAAATAAAAAATTACTCCATAACCTAAATGATATGAATTTAATTCCGGAGTCAACCTTATAATTGATCAAAGAGTGACTTGAGTTAAAAGTTAAATCTATAAAATCCCTCGTACCACCACGACTTTCTAAGAAAATTTTAAATTTAATGAATTTTCCCTCTCATGTTAATCGAGATTTGTGATCCTTCCAAAAAATAAACAGAAAATGGTTTTTCATCATTTAAGAATTCAAATTCTTTTGAATACAGGATGTCAAAATGATACGCAATTTTATAATTCGCAATAGGAAAAATTTGCCAATGAGGATGCTCGACATGGTATTCTAAAGATCCTAATAAAAAGTGTTGGCTATATCCCCAGGGTCTATTAATTAAAAACTCTTCTATATCGCTGTAATTTTGTGTTGGTATCGAATCTTTGATAATACTGAAAGAGTTTTTTCTATCCTTATTAACTACATAACTTATATTTTGTCCAATTTGTAAATACTCAACCTCACTTACAGCATAATTTTCTCCGAATAAAAGTTTTGCTGCTCCAGCTAAAATAGGCCTAGAAATATATTCTTTGATGAAAACGACACCTTTTCTAATTTCAGAACCAATTTTTCGTTTAACATAAAATCTAAAATTGATTTCAGGAAAACTCGGATGTATGGGATCAGGGACCCCCAATATCTTAATATTACTAAAATTTAATCCTATTACACTTACAAAACATTTATCTTCAAAATAATCCAGCTCCACTCCCTTCGGAATGAATCTATCAAGTAACTTAGGATCAATTTCATAATTGAGAAATACAATATTTGACCAAATGGCATTAATGAGAGAGGAATTCATAATAAAATTTTTATAGAGAAAATAAAAAGACCCTCTCTTCTGTAGGAAAGGGTCTAATCAACAGATACAATAATCTAACACTTACTCTTTAATTATTTTGTAATTTTAAAATTTTCTTTCCCAAAATCCTGAGTTTGAAAAAGCTGAGGGATTAAAGTGTGGGTAATCCGGCATTCTTCTGTCATCGATTTCTCTATCCAATTGACTTTGTCTTTGAAATAAATCTATATTAAAGAATCCTCTATTGGGATATGCTTCCCCTCTAATATTCTCAGGCTGTCTTCGAGGCTCATCACTTCTATCCTTTTCCCACTTTTCCTGATCTCTCTGAGGGTCATTAATTTCTCTCACTTTGTCCTGATCTCTATCATCTCGATTCATAAAGTAACCATCACCGATAGGTTGATGCCCATCTTTGCGCTCTCTACGAGTCGGATCCGGATCCGGTTCGATTCGAGATGGATCTTGTGAAGGTTCCTCTCTTCGGGGAAAGCTCTCTTTCTCCCTTTTAGGATCGCGCGGATTAGTTTTTTCTGTTTCATCCATTCGAAACTCATTAGTGGGATTATCCGTCCTATTGGCTTTATTTCTTTTAATTTTACCCTCAGAATCATCTCTATCTGCTAAATCCGGATCATCCTCGTCTCGTTCTCTATCACTTTCAATTTGTCGGTCTCTGTTTTCCTTTTGACGTCGATCATTGTCATCTTGATTGCGAATTTGATCATCATACTCACCGGCTTTACGTCTTTGATCCATATCCTGATTTTTATTTCTTTCTTCCTGGCTCAGATCTCTGTCATCACGATTAGGATTTGGTTGAGACTGATTTCTATCAGTTTGACGAATTCTTTCATCCTCATCTAATTGATTTTGGCTGCGATTCCGATCTGTTTCATCAAATCGATCCTGATTAGAATTTCGAGGATCGTTATTGCGGGATTTATCATTTTGATTTTCCCTTTGTGGATCTCGGTCTCCGGCATTGCGTTCCCGATCTCTGTTCTGATCTCTATCTTGATTGCTCATAATAATTGAATTTTGATTAATAATAGTTTTTGATATACTCAAATATCGAATAAATTATAATTAAAAATTGTCCTTAAAAAAAATATAATTAGCTCATTCGATAATTGTAATTAATTTTTTATATTTTCATTTTATTTTAGAATATTAATTTATTCTATGTAAGATCGGAAGAGCACACGTCTGAACTCCAG
>CALCSX010000111.1 GCA_937894165.1 uncultured Saprospiraceae bacterium
GGCCTAAAAAAATATTGAAATAATTGTAGCTTTTTCTTGGAAATGCACATAGAAGATCGCCAAGAGATTATTATTTACTCCGTAAATTAAGGAATAAGTTTTAAAAGGAAAAGTCGTTTTGTGCTATATCCGGATATTTCATAAACCAACTCTTTAAAACCGGAAAATCATTTACTCCAATTTATTCTTAAAAATATTTTTGCTAAGAATAGAATTATTATTACCTTTGCGCTCTTATATTTTTTTGAATAACTATTTAATAACTTAAACACTTTCGAAGAATGCGAAATTACGAAGTGACTTTCATCGTAGATCCGGTGCTGTCGGGCGATGAAATTAAATCGACAGCTCAGACATATGTGGACATGCTAAAGGAGGGCGGATGCTCTATCACACATGTGGATGACATGGGATTGCGCCAATTGGCCTACCCGATTAACAAGAGATCTTCAGGTATCTACACTTGTGTGGAATTTGAGGTGATCAATGGAGAAATTATTGACAGATTGGAGTTGGCTCTGAGAAGAGATGAGCGAATCATGAGATTTCTAACTGTAGCTTTGGACAAGTTTGGCGTAAAGTACAACAAGGACAAAAGAGAAGGAAAGATCGGAAAATCTGCCAGAACGAAGGCGAAAGAAGAGAAAGATGCAGCGAAAAGCGAGGCTACAAAAAAAGTAAACGAGGGCGAACCTGTAAAAATGGCTAGAAAACCTGTCGTTGAAAAAGAAGTGGAAGCTGAAAAGGTGATCCCATCAGTGGTTGCACCGGAAGCATTAGAACCTGTAGCTCCAAAAGCGGAAAAAGCTGTGGAGAAAAGTGAAGAAGAATAATTTATCCAAACAGAAAAAAATTAAATCATGGCTTCAAGAGACGATATAAAATTTCTTAGCAATCCTAAAATAGGCAGCAATACCAAAAAATATTGCAGATTTCAGAAGTATGGCATCAAATATATTGATTACAAGGATTCTGATTTCCTTACATCTTTCTTAAACGAGCAGGGAAAAATACTTCCGCGCCGACTTACAGGCAACAGCTTGAAGTACCAAAGAAAGGTATCTACATCAATCAAAAGAGCAAGACATCTTGCTTTATTGCCTTACGTAACGGATCTACTTAAGTAGGTCTATTTATTAACCTGAAAAAAACAGCAAAATGGAAGTTATATTGCTAAACAATATAGATAAAGTAGGTAGAAAGCACGAGATCGTGGCCGTTAAGGATGGTTACGGCAGAAATTTCCTTATACCACAAGGCATGGCATTGGTAGCTAATGCTTCTAACAGAAAGAAACTGGATCAGATCGTTAAAGGTGAGGCGAGAAGACTTGAAGTGAAGAAGACAGAATACCAAGATATGGCTGATAAGTTGAAAGACGTTACCATCAAAATTGGTGCGAAGTCCGGAACTAGCGGCAAGATCTTCGGTTCTGTTAATGCACTACAATTGTCAAAAGCTATCTTGGCTCAGACCGGTTTAGAAATTGACAGAAGAGTGATCTCAATTCCTGTGGAAGTGAAGGAGCTTGGAACTTACGAGGCTGTAGTAGACCTACACCCGGAAGTGGATTTTAAAGTAAATTTTGAAGTAATAACTGAGTAAAATACTCGTCAATTACTAGTAAAATATAGCCCGGCAGAAATGTTGGGCTTTTTTTTTGCCTTCGGCGTTCTGAGGCCTAGCGGCCGTTCTGACGCTTCGCTGTTCTGGGTTCTGTCGCCTGACGGCTCGTTCTGGGTTGGGTAGGTACGTGGGATAGTGGTTGGAATTCTTTGGTCTAGCGGTTATTCTTGCCTTCGGTGTTTTGTCGCCTTCGGCTGTTCTATCGCTTCACTGTTCTGAGTTCTGACGCCTAGCGGCTCGTTCTGGGTTGGGCAGGTTCGTGGGTTGGTGAAAATCTTGGGAGTTGGAGTGGGTTCTTCATTTTATAATATTAATGAGGTCACTGAGTCGAAGTGCCGGCTTTAGAATAATAATCATAGTCACTGAGCGCGGTTCCAGAGCGGTGTCGAAGGGGAGTCGAAACGCAGGCTCGAGAATAATAAACTAAGTTACAGAGCTGAGCCTTCGGCGTTCCATCTTCCGGGTTCTAGCAACTCGTTCTGGGTTGGGTTAGTACTTGGGTTAGTCGGTGGAAATCTTGGGTTTCGGAGTGAATTCTTTATTCTTCTAAGAAAACGAGGTCGTTGAGCGTGGTTCCTGAGCGGCGTCGAAGGAGAGTCGAAACGCCGGCTAGAGAATAATAAACTAAGTTACAGAGCTGAGCCTTCGGCGTTCCATCTTCCGGGTTCTAGCAACTCGTTCTGGGTTGGGTTAGTACTTGGGTTAGTCGGTGGAAATATTGGGTTTCGGAGTGGAATTCTATATTCTTCTAAGAAATCGAGGTCGTTGAGCGGAGTGGAATTCTATATTCTTCTAAGAAATCGAGGTCGTTGAGCGTCGAAACGCCGGCTAGAGAATGATAATCATAGTTCCTGAACAGCGTCGAAGGGGAGTCGAAACGCATTCAATTGCAATCTCAAAACAAATTTTAACATTAATTTTTTGTTATTTCAAGAAAAATAAAGATAATTTAATAATTTATAACAAAATTATTCTTATATTTATTTCATTACATAATAAGGCACTACAAAATCTCTTCATTTCGATATTTTAACTACCCCTATCGGATGATTAGAAACTATTAAATTTAATATCTGCATTTGATACCCTACATCTTTAATTGAAGATAAACATTTATTATAAATAAAATCTCCCATGTTATGAGACAAACATTACTACTCCTAATTTTGGCAACTTTTTTCTTTACTCCTATGTCCGGTCAATTTGAATGGATTCAAACCAATGGTCCCGAGGGAGGAAATTGTTCTTACCTAGAAGAAGGTTCAGAATACATATTCATGTGTGATGAATTTAATGTGTATAGAACTGATGGAATCAATGCCTGGGAGAAGTTTGAATTATATGGATTGAGTCATTTATTTGCCAATGAAACAACAGTAATAGGTCTACAAGGCTATTGGTACGATAGATATGAACCCACCTCTTTCCAAGTTAGCTATGACAATGGTGAAAATTGGATTGGAGGTCACTTGCCTATAGACCATATTATATATGAACCTAGAATTGTCGCCATTCAAGAGGAAGGCATCTATTTCATGGAGACAAATACAGACATCCTATTTCATTCAGATAATGAGGGTCAAACGTGGAATTCAATTGAAATACCTGAAGAATATTTAGGTAATTTGTGGGTTTTCGACAATACCTTACACATTAATTGCAGAGGAAATATTTATAAATTAGATTTTGAAACACAAGATTGGATAAATATTATTCAAGACAATGATTTCTATATTGATGAATTATTTATTAAGGATTCAATTATAATAATAACAGGTTTCCAAGGGAATTGGGCTTCTACTAACTCAGGTCAATCGTGGCAACAGTTAACTCCACTCGTTAATATTGGTCAAAAAATAATCTTTAGTGATGATAAATTCTATATAAATTCAGGTTCCTATGGCATTATTCACTCATCCGATGCAGGTAAAAATTGGAAGGTTTTACCAGTTCCAGAGAACTCAAAATATATGATTGATATAGCAACCGTTAATGGTCAAATTCTCTACAATAATTTCCCTAAAAATGATGTGATGAAATATCATCCGGCAGATAATATAGGAGAACTATTTGAAGATGGGCTCCATAATAAACCAACATCAATAAATATAATTGGGGATTATTTATGGTCTATTGGCTATAATGTCAATAAATATAATTTAAATACCGAAGAGTGGGAATCTACATCCATTCCAAAAGGAGATAGGCCATTTAGAGCTGTTGCAATAAGTGAATCAAGTGTATTGGCAGTAAGTGCTCCGGGTTATGTATATATTTCAGAAGATGATGGTGAGACTTGGCAGTATTATTACAATGGTCATGATAAAGACGCAATTATTACTGAATTGAGGTGGTTAGGAAATAATTTATTCATTAGATCTCATAATGAGAAAACTATGGTATCCACTGACTTGGGTCAAAGTTTTACGGAACTTCCAAAAATGAAAAATATTACTAGCTTCAAAGAGATCGCCTATAGTGTAGGTCTTGATAGACTCTTATATAGAAGTTATGACGATGGCCTGACATGGGAAAAAATCGAGCTACCATTTACTGAGATTTTCAGTTGTTTCAGTGAGGGGGAAAAATTGTTTATTCAAGTGAGTAGTCGAAATGCATCTAATTCAGCCTTGTACTCTACTGAAAATTTAGTAAATTGGCAATATTCTCATCAAGGACTGCCGATAATTTCAACTTATGATGCTCAAGGAATAGGAATAATATTCAATAGAGGAAATTATTATGCAAAAGATGGCAAAGGAATTTATGTCTCCTATGATAATTGTAAGACATGGGAAAGTTTTGCGAGTTTTTACGGTTCAATAGAGATGAGGGGTGATAGAATTTATAGAGGATCAAATGGAGTAGTTTACAGTGAGTTTTCAAATTCTAAAGGTATGAAAGCAGAAGGCATCGTTTATAATGACCTCAACAACAATGGCATCATGGATATTGGAGAAGATGCTATCCCTGACATTAAAGTTGATGTTAAAACACCTCTTAATTTTTTCTCCTACTACTCTGCTTCTACGGATGAAGGAGGAAAATATCAGCTTGACATTAGAGCCAATATTTATGATACTATTTTACTCAACTATGAAAGCCCTTATATTGCCAATGTCAATCCACCGTTCTATACAATTGATATGGAAAGCCAGGATTTGAATTTTGGAATTCACTTTACTGAAAATATTAGTGATGTTAACATTTCAGGTTCTCTATCGCCGCGCGCAGAGCCTAATAAAGAAGTTTCGGTTTTTATAAACTATAAAAACTTGGGGACAATCAATGCGAAAGGCAAAATAGGTCTGAGATTAGATCAGAATTTTGAGTTTATTAGTGCTGAGCCTTCTCCTATTCAAATGATTGGCATTGACAGTCTTGTATGGGATTTTAACGATTTGGGTATTTATCAAAATGGCACTGTAAAAATTTCAGGTAAAATATCATCAATGATTTCTTTAGGAACACCATTGTTTTTCCAGGGATCCATCATTCCGGAAAATACAGATATTGACGTCAACAATAATCATTTCATTATTTCTACAACTGCAGAAGATACACATCAAGCGATAGAAAAAACAGTTGAGCCCAAAGATTATATAAGTGAACAAGATATTTTAGAAGGTAGAGAATTGGTTTATAGCATATATTTTCAAAATGAAGGCAGTGAAATCGTAAGAAAGGTAAATGTAGTAGACCACTTGTTTGAAGACCTTGATTTTTCAAGTTTTAGAATCACCAACAGTAGTCATCCCATTACAAAATTAGAAATACAACCTGGAGGTATAGTGCATATGGAAATGGATAATATAGAATTATTGCCCGTGAACGTTTCCGAATCTGCAAGTCAAGGCTTTGTTTCTTTTGCAGTGAAGAGAATCAAAGGTAAGACACCGCTTCAAGGTATTTGGAACAATGCAGGAGTGTTTTTTGATGATGGTGTGAGTGATGTCACTAATTTTGTTTTAACCATGATACAAGATGGATCGGTTTCAACAAACGAACAATTCCATCCAGACCAAACCCAATTAGGACTCACAATTACTCCAAATCCGGTGCAGCAGTTTTGCATTGTAGGGACAGAAGGCAAGCTAAAGGGGGAGGGAACTTTGGCTATTTACAATACGAAAGGTCAAATTTGTAGAGTTCAGCCTGTGGATGAGATCTCTTTAGACATAGAAGTCAACACGGAACAACTTACAGCGGGTATGTATTTTATAACGGTGAGTGGCAAGCAAGGGACATTGGTGGGTAAGGTGCTAAGGAGGTAGGCCTATGGGCTGTTTTGGAGTTGTTGGTTTTGGGTTTTCATTTGAAAAAATGGATAAAGGCTTTGAATTTATAATGCGTTTTTTTGTATCTACTGTATGAATGACTTTAGAAATAGACACATTTGCAAACTTGTCACAGCACCTTATTTTTCAAGGTTTGGCAAATGACATTAAAGTCACATTTACAAACTTGCAGCAGCAGTATATTTTTCATTAATTGGTATAATAAATGAATTATAGCACAAGTTGCAAACTTGCGCCAGCATAGGGTGCAGGAAACTTGCTCCGAATTCATGCATCTACTAATTTTTTTCTCGAACAACGCGAAAAAATCCCCTCCACCCCCTTTACCATGCACATACACTGCACGAGACCCCCTACTTTTATACCAAGTATGATAAGTGAAGCACAATTACTATCAAATCGTTGATGTTGACGTAAGTAAGGGTTGCCAAAAGTGGTGACCCTCTTTTTTTATCTCTTTAATAAAAGCCCAAATCCTTCGAAAGCCTCGTCTTTGGACTTTTCTTTTCAGAGAGTCTCCAAAATGGAGTTTTTTATAAAAAATTAATATCCACAAGAGATTATCTCATTTATACTTTTGAGACATTGTTTTTAATATAAAAAAAGGTCCCTGATTACAAACCAAGAACCTTTTAAAAACTATATCTATATAATTCTACTCACCGAAAAGTGAAGCAGCTAAATATTCTCTGTTCAACTTAGCGATATTACTTTGTGCGATCTCCTTAGGGCATTCCGCCGTACAAGCGCCGGTATTCGAGCAAAAGCCGAAACCTTCCTTGTCCATCTGAGCTACCATCTTCTTCACTCTTTCCTTCCCTTCTACCCTGCCTTGTGGCAACTTGGCCAAGTGGGTAACTTTAGCTGCGGTAAAGAGCATCGCACTGGCGTTGGGGCAGGCTGCAACACATGCGCCGCATCCTATACAAGCTGCTGATTCGAAGGCATCTGATGCATCATCTTGAGGAACAGGAATAGCATTTCCATCCTGGGCCTGACCGGTATTGACAGAAACGTAGCCACCCGCTTGGATGATCCTATCGAAAGAACTTCTATCCACAGTCAAATCCTTGATCACAGGGAAAGCATTCGCTCTGAATGGCTCCACAGTGATCGTATCACCATCTTTGAAAGACCTCATGTGCAACTGACAGGTCGTCGTCGCCTTCATTGGCCCGTGCGGCTGCCCGTTGATCATCATGCTGCATGTGCCACAAATCCCCTCGCGACAGTCGTGATCGAAAGCTACCGGATCACCCTTTTTAGCTATGATTTGCTCATTCAAAACATCGATCATTTCCAAAAATGACATGTGCTCCTCCGCTTCAAGCTGGTAAGTCTCAAATTTGCCTTTTGCTGTTGCATTTTTCTGGCGCCAAACTTTTAATGTGAGTTTCATCTTTTTCAGTTTTATTTGAAAGCCTTCTCAAATTCTAAAGGCCTCTCTCCTATTTAATTAAAGCAACAATTTCTATTTGTATGAACGAACCTTCAATTCGACATTCTCGAATACCAAATCCTCCTTGAATAATTGTGGATCACCATTCTCGTTCCATTGCCAAGCCGCGACGTAGGCAAACTCGTCATCTCTTCTCAGTGCTTCTCCATCCTCCGTCTGATATTCCTCTCTGAAATGCCCTCCACACGATTCCTCACGCGTCAAAGCATCCACTACCATTAACTCTCCCAACTCCATGAAATCCGCCACCCTCGTAGCTTTTTCCAACTCAGGATTGAATTCATCAGCCGTTCCCGGTACGAATACGTTTCTCCAAAAGTCAGCTTTCAATTCTCTAATCAACTGACGCGCCTTCGTCAAGCCTTCCGCCGTTCTGGACATCCCGCAGTATTCCCACATGATCAAGCCCAACTCTCTGTGGTAACTCTCGACAGATTTGCCTCCTTTGATATTGATAAGGGTATTTATTCTCTCTTGTGTCTCCTTCTCTGCCTGAATAAATTCGGGTCTGTTGATATCCATCCTAGGTGTTCTGATTTCCTTCGAGAGGAAATCTCCCATAGTAATCGGAAGCACGAAATATCCGTCTGCTAAACCCTGCATCAAAGCAGAAGCTCCCAATCTATTCGCTCCATGGTCAGAGAAATTTGCCTCTCCCGCAGCGAAAAGTCCGGGAATATTGGTCTGAAGATTGTAATCCACCCAAAGGCCACCCATGGTATAATGCACAGCCGGATAAATTTTCATCGGTGTTATATATGGATTCTCTCCGGTGATCTTTTCGTACATTTCGAAAAGGTTACCATATTTCGCAGAAACTACTTTGGTTCCTAATTCTTTAATTTGATCTCTTGTAGGCTGTTCGATACCTAAAAGCTTGGCTTCTGCCATTCCGTATCTCTCGATCGCTGATGCGAAATCCAAATATACTGCCAATCCTGTTTTATTAACTCCTCTACCTTCATCGCAGGCTTGTTTAGCTGCTCTGGATGCCACGTCTCTTGGAACCAGGTTTCCGAAAGCCGGATATCTTCTCTCCAGATAATAATCTCTATCTTCTTCTTTGATTTCAACGGCTTTCAAACTGCCGTTTCGTATCGCTTCCACATCTTTCATATGCTTAGGTACCCAAACACGACCGTCATTACGCAGAGATTCTGACATCAATGTTAATTTGGACTGATAGGTTCCTGATACCGGGATGCAGGTAGGGTGGATTTGAGTAAAGCAAGGATTAGCCATCAGCGCACCTTTTTTAGTGGCTCTCCAGGCTGCACTTACATTAGAACCCATTGCATTTGTCGATAAATAGAATACATTTCCGTATCCACCTGTTGCCAGGACAACTGCGTGGGCGCCGAATCTCTCCAATTTGCCTGTGACCAAGTTTCTTGCTATAATTCCCCTTGCTTTTCCGTCAATCATCACCAATTCCAACATTTCGTGGCGGCTGTAAAGGTCGCACTGACCGGTAGCTACCTGACGCTCCAATGCGCTGTAGGCTCCCAATAACAATTGCTGACCTGTCTGGCCTCTCGCGTAAAAGGTTCTCGACACCTGCACTCCCCCGAAGGATCTGTTGGCAAGAAGTCCACCGTATTCTCTTGCAAAAGGGACACCTTGAGCGACACATTGATCTATAATTTCTGTACTGACCTCCGCCAATCGGTGGACATTCGCTTCTCTTGATCGGTAATCGCCGCCTTTCACAGTATCGTAAAACAATCTGTGAACGGAATCACCGTCATTTTGGTAATTTTTTGCTGCATTGATACCACCTTGGGCAGCAATGGAGTGAGCCCGGCGTGGGCTGTCCTGAAAACAGAAAGCCTTTACCTTATAACCCAATTCTGCTAGTGTGGCGGCGGCGGCGGCTCCTGCGAGTCCTGTTCCTACCACGATGATTTCAATATTTCTTTTATTGTTGGGCGCTACAAGGTTGATAGTCGATTTATATTTAGTCCATTTGGATGAAATCTCGCCCGGTGGGATATTATCTTTAAGCATCATAGCTGTTAATTTAATTTTTTACGAAGAAGAAATATAATGGAATCAAAGCGAATAAGGCAGGTACAATAATGCTGTACACCTTTCCAACTATCCTGATGACAGGAGTATATTTTTTGTGTCTTAAGCCGAGTGTCTGAAATGCACTTTCAAAGCCATGCCACAGGTGAAATGCAAGGGCTATCATTGAAAATACGTAAAATCCTACCATAATCGGGTTGGAAAATGTAGCCTCCACTCTTAGGTATAAGTTTTTCACTTCTACAAGATCATATTGAATCATTCCCGGGGTACCAAATTTGTAAGTGTACCAGAAATCGCCCATATGAATTCCTATAAAAACCAAAATTAAAATACCCAGCAAAGCCATGTGTCTTGAAGCGAATGAAGTATCACTATCAGCTTTGACAGCATATCTATTCTTGCGAGCCTGACGATTTCTTATAGCAACCATTATCCCTTGAATAGCATGGAGTAAAATAAAAAAATAAAGGCCCCATGAAACAGTTTGAATAAATGGATTTTTACCCATCATATCGGCATACATATTGAATGCCATGCCATCATCTCTCAATAATTGCAAATTACCTAAAAGGTGAACGACCAAGAAAATAATTAAGAACAACCCGGTCAAACTTACTATAAGCTTTCGACCCAGGGATGAAGTTAAAAATTGAGTAAACCAATTCATAAACCATTTTTAAATTTGTGATATCCCAAAGGTATCTAATTACAGCGTTCATAACAAGTGCATATAAAAAACTGATCATGGAAATTTATTATTTAGAATTGCTCTAAATAAATTGGATAGCAGGTGTGTTAAATTAAATTTAAAATTAATTTTCTCGAATTCTAGATTTATATATTTTACAATGCCTTTATTGAACAATAAATTTAATTGCAGAACTATTGTTTTTATCAAGTGGCTTGTAGAAATAGATACCAGGTGATAAATTAGGCAATTCGATTTTATTCAAGCGATTTTGATGACATCCCTTTAATATCCTTTCACCTGATAAAGTAAAAATTTCATACTCTACGTCCATTCCGTTTGTTGTAGTAACATTAATAAAATTTTCGGCGGGATTTGGAAACAATTTGACTTCTTCACGAGATAAGATTTCAATATTATCACTCACCAATGATTGATCAAATTTAATGAGCCATCGTCTATAACTCGGTTCATCAGTATCATGGATGTACTCATCATTAAATTTTAAAGTTCCGAAAGAGGTGAGTGAAAGGTAGAGGTCTCTATTCTCATTAAAGGTAAAAGATTTCGTAAATACATTTCCACTATTTTCAATATTTATCATAGAACTGACTACTCCCGGATTATCAATTATTAAAACATGAGCAAAGCCGGCTTGACCAGAACTTTCAGTAATAAAACCATTGCCCCAATCATGATTTCCTTGTGAAATGCATGAAAAAACTATTTTACCGTCAGATAAAATTTTAATAGGAGCTATCCATGACATAAAAATATAATCATAATGAGTTTGAGACTCAGGAGTAACATAGTCCCACAGAAAATTTCCATCTAAATCCAACTTCTCAACTTTAAATTTAATCCTTAAGCCACTGATCATCCACACTAATTCATCTCTTGAAGAATCGACATATAAATGAGTCGTAATATCATGTATAGGTTCCCAGACTTCAATATTTCTCTCCCAAATTAATTGACCAGTAGCATCAATTTTTCTAATAAAGTAGGAGAAAGCTACAAAACCATCATTTTTCAAACCTGACAAATAAAGCATCCCTTCATCGTCTACCTTTATGTCGTTGATATCTAATTTTTCTTCAAAACTTATATTTTTTATCAAATCGCCATTCACATTGAAATGAAGTATTCCGCTATTTGAAATTATACTGCCATTTTCGTGGAAGGGTATAAAAACTTCCTGGTCAACCTGAGCAATTTTAAAGCTGATAGAAGATCTGTTCACAAATTCTTCATATTGATTTAAATTGACAGAATATTCTATCATACCATTGGGTTGGACTTTAATAAAGTAAGCGTTTGTGTTCCACTGTGGATTATCCGTTAAAACTTGGCCATTCCAAAGAACTAATTCACTGCGCATTATACCCAATAAATACAAATTCCCCTCTTCATCTGTTACCATATCCATTATAGTAGATTGACCTTCGATATAAAATGAGTCAATTAAGTTTTCTGCATCATCATAGTGTAATAAAATTAGTGGACCATCATCACGGTGAGTATCGAGATAGGCATACCAAATAGTTTTATCACTTGATGTCAGCACCAAAGAGTGATTTCTTTCAACTGCGGAAAGATCGTATGCTTCTGCATTATTAATAATTCTTACCTCTTGAGCGATTAGAAAATTGGAAAAGATCATCAAAAAAATAATTGGAAGTAGAATTGCTTTCATGGGAGATAATTAGTGTGGTCAAAATAGAATAGAAAATGCTTATCCAATTAAGTTACATCATTTTGATGAATAATTTGAAAATAATTAAGGAATTTGAAAATAAAAATTTTTATGCGGAATTTAATTGCATTACCTCTTCTACAATGCAGTAATAAAGGAATTTAATTTGGGTTTAAAACAATAAATAAAATTAGTACTCATTACCTGTCGTAAAAAGGATAGTTGCAATTCTTTAATTTTCAGTTAAAAATACTGTAATGTTTTAGCTAAATGTCGATGCAATCCATCATTTATTTTTTGCGGCTCAGGCTGGGGGCGGGATCTAAGCTCCTCAATCAGTTCGGAAAGTCGAAAATTTTTCTGCTCGACGAAAACGAACTGGGGAAGTGTATGCAGGTGCTCAGCCAAATAGACCTGTTCTGATTGGCCCGGGGTGGGGATCATAATGGTCTTCTTACCCAAGGCATATAGATCCATCACTGTGGTGTAACCTGATCTGGTCACGATAATTTCTGAAGATTCAAGCATCTCGTTTAATTGCTCGCCAAAAAGGAAGGGATAGATGGTTACATTACCTTTTTCTTCAACGGAGAATTCTTTGGTCGTCAGACCTTGCACTAAAACAAATTTCTCATTGAGCTTAGTGGCTTGTTTCAGCATTTCTTTTTCCAAAAAAGTCCGCTGAGGCTCGGGGCCTGAGAGAATAATGAGAATTTTACCCTTTTCAACATTAATTCCTTTTGGACTGATTCTCGAAATTGGTCCCAAATAACATACCGAACCATCCAGCGGTGGGTGGGAAAGGGTTCCACTCAGATTCAATTCTCCTTCGAAATCCGGAACCCAAATTTCGTCGAACATTCTCATGCCCAGGTAATTGACTTTATTGGAAAAAATCTCAGCCCATTTGGATTGTGCCTTGAGATGCAATTGATGGCTTATGATGACATTGAAAGTGTCCTTTGAAAATACGCCAAAGCGATTGTCTGAAATCACAAGTTGAATATCATTTTCTTTTACGATCTTTTTAATTTGCCTTTTTTCAGCATAATAAGCCCTCAATATAAACGGCGATTGCAAGGTGACATTAATCACGATGCTGGATGTCGGGTAAGAAGCGCGATAAGATGCCAGTTCAAAGCTTTTCAGTTCTGGGAATTCCTTTCGCAGAATAGCCAGAGCAAGCCCATCCGAAGCGATGAAAACCCCGCAATTATTCTCGAGATAAAATCTGATAATAGGAATACAGCGCGTGGCATGCCCCAAACCCCAATTTAAAGGAGCAATTAATACATTTAATTGCTTACTAATGGGCATCGAAGTCTTATTTTTTAGAAAGTAACACCTCCTTAATTGTCTGCAGAGCCACAAAAACCGGTTCACGTCCAACTTCAGTGATCAAATCGTCTTCTGTTTCGATCAAAGCATCTTCGATGAGTGCCATCAAATCCTCTTCATAAGTTTCTTCAAAGAAAAAGTCTAGTTTACCGTGAAAATCTTTTTTACCTTGTGCTTCCCACTGTGCCCAAACTTTCTCCTCCATTGCTCCCAATTCTTCCTCCGAAATAGAATATTCCTTACCATTGAGGTAATATTCATTGATAATCATGTACAAGGACATCACTAGAAAGTGAAAGTAATCCTTCTCAGTCGTGTTGAGAACCTCATCAAATTGAGGGGAAACTATATAAGCGAATAAATGAGGGTGTTTATTTTCAAGATCGGCAACGGCATCAGAGATTGACATTTCTGAATCTTCCATGTGATCCAATACTTTTTCGATTTGTTTTTCGGTGATCATAGTCTTAAAATTTAAGCAAAAGTAAGTTTTATTCACCATATTTAGTGGTCCGTCTGAAGATTTAACGAAATGTTTAAATGGGCTTCCTTAAATTTCCTACTTTTGTTCTGATTAGACAGAAGTTTTTCGGTACAGCCGGAATTTTAAGACCTTATGAGAAGTATGAAAATAATACTGTACAATGATTTCGAAAAAATAATCGGCGGTACTGAGGTTTACCAAAGAACGCTGGCAGATTCTTTAAAAATCAGAGGTCATGAGGTATTAGAAATATTTGGGACAAGTGATTCCTTCCCTGAAACCATTTCTGAGTTCAAAAAAATGGTTTTCCTTAACAGTAATAAAATAAATAGTGTTCTTAGAGATTCTTTAATCAAGAAGATTCAAACTTTTCAACCCGATATCATTCATGTGAATAATAATAAAATATTCACAAAAACTATTTTGGACACTTTTTATTCCCAGAAGATACCTATTCTAAGTGCATTTCATGACTTTCACTTTTTTTATAAAAAAATGCATGTTTTTAATCCCAAAAGGTATTGGAAAAGATCCCAATTTAGAATGGTTGAAGCATATTCGAGCGGTTTATTTTCATTGACAAAGGTGATTGAAAGGGAATTACGTGAACATTCTGAAAAGAATATCTATTATCTGCCGCTTTTTTTGGATGCTGATATCTGGAAATTTAAGGGAGATTGTCATCTCAATGAAGCTCGGATTGTATTTTTTGGAAGGATTGAGGAGACAAAGGGAATTTTTGTCCTCAAAGAAGCTTTCGATCTCATTCGAAAGCAAATACCGGAATGTGAATTATTGTATATCGGGGATGGGACAGATAAGGAGAAATTGACTACATTGATAGAAAAGGATGCCAGTGGCAAAATTAGCTATTTGGGTAGGCTTCCTCAATCAGAATTACTTGCCCAACTTCATCAATCAAGAGTGGCAGTAGTCCCTACAATAACGGAAGAACCTTTTGGTTTGACAGGAATAGAAGCGCAGAGTGCGGGTCTGCCCGTGGTAGCATCCCATGTGGGAGGAATACCGGAATGGTGCAGACACGGTGAGACAGGTTTATTGGTTCCTCCGGCTGATTCGGAAGAATTAGCACTGGCTCTTTTAAAGTTATTGAAGGATAGCGAATTGTCAAAAAACTTATCTACGAAGGCGAAACAGAATTGTGTTGAAAATTATGATAAGGATCAGATTATTGGTAGGACTATCGAAATGTATGAAACGGTAATTCGCAAATTCAGAGCAGGAAGGAAACCGTAAGATTAAAAGAATTTTGTTGAATTCTTGTGATATAGTTTCGCTCCACCTGTTTTGTGCAACGCATGACCCAAATCACAAAATTTGAAGTTAGACATTACTGAAAAACAATAGTATTTGTTTTAAGCAATGAAGTGGTGCACAAAACAGGAAGAGTACAATGTAAATTCCCTACGCGCGCCCCACATTCCCCTGAAGGGGACGCCAACGCTTTCGTTGAAATTTTTAAAAACAATTTAAGGTTAAAATCGTATTTTTATTGTCATCTGCGGGCGGGAGTGCCCCATTTAGGGGGTTAGGGGGCTGCAGAGCCTTAAAAAAATAGAAATATAATAGATGACAGCGTATACCTCTTCAGGGTGTTAGTGGGTTGACGAACCACTAAAAGATATATGAAAATATCATTTATAAAAACCTTTTTTTGTGATCTGCGTGACCCAAAATATCATATTAGAAATTATATATTACTGTTAATCAATACTATTTATCTTAAGCGAAGACATCACGCACAAAACAAGAGAGCAGGAAGGAAACCGTAAGATTAAAAGAATTTTGTTGAATTCTTGTGATATAGAATTGTCTTGCTCGATTAGGTTTTTTAACCACAAAGTCTGCCGCTGGGGCTTTTTCCAATGTTTTGAAAAAAATAACTTTTAAAAATCATACTTCAGATCTTGAGGAAAAAATATTTTTGAAACCATTAAGGCATTAAGAGACATTAAGGTTTTCATTAAGAACTTAACTAACCTTAATTTACCTTAACTTCTTAATGGTTCACCTTACTCCTTCATTAAGTTATATAGAAGTCTCCCGCTAGGCAATTGCCTAGGTTTTGATGAAAATAACCTTTGAAACATATTTAAAAGATTTAGATCTGAGGGGCACATTTACAAACTTGCGCCAGCATTCCTGTTGGGAGCTATAAATACTGAAAGAGTTATAATAATACATTTAAGGAATCTTTTATACGGAAAGGATAGCTTCGCAATTTGGTGATAATTCGGAAAACAGGGATCTGCGTGAGGAATGTGGAGGGCTTGGTATGACCTGGAGCTCAGCGTAAGAGTCATACGGAACCCCGGAACACTCCGACCGCTGCGGAAGTAATGGAGTAGGGGGCACGCCATCGACATAAAAATCCATACTCACGGTATTCTTGCAATTGATAGTAACTACAACTTCTGATCAATGCTATTTTCATCACTTTCAGACTCTTTTTTAATCCAAACAGTCCTTTGAGGGAGTGGAATAGTGATATTATTGGATCTAAATTTATTGTCGATAGAAAATCTGATATCACTCTTTACATTCTCAATGTAAAACAAATTTTGCGACCAGAAATTAATTAGAAACTTCAACGATGAATCATCAAAATCTTCAAAACGCACATTGGTTTTCGGGAAATCCAAAACATCCGGATGTTCATTGGCAGCTTCTAACAACAATTGCTTGACCAAAAGTGTATCTGAGCCATAGGCTACCTTTACATAAACTCCAAATCGTGCAATATGCTCATCGTGGTCCCAATTTACTACATTATCATTGGTGATTTTGCTGTTCGGGACTATCAAATTGATGCCATCTCTCGTTTGTAATGTAGATGTTCGAAGACCTATTTGTTTGACCCTCCCTATTGTCCCATCTACCTCCACAATATCTCCTACTACGACGCTTCGCTCGAATAAAAGCACAAAGCCGGAGAAAAAATCATTAAATGTCTGCTGCAAACCCAATCCCACACCAACTAAAAGGGCAGCTAGACCTCCCCAGATCACTGTTAGATTTTCTCCGAAAATATCTATTATAACAATAAACGTTAGGACATAAAGAATGTATTTTATAATTTGATTTATAGCAAATTGGGTGCCTATATCGATCTCCTTCCTCTTGTAATAATTAAACATAGCAATATGTACAATTATCCAAAGGAAAAGCTGAATGGCTAACACAGAAATCAGAGCCACAATAATACCACTGATGTCAATAACGAAGCTTTTATAAGAAAATAGCGTATAATTAACATCAAATGTATTTATCAAATACAATACGACACTGATATATACTAATCTCTTTATCAATTTACTAGCCTCTAATCCGGCGTTCTTGCCCCCTATTTTGTCCCTGTCCCGGATATTCTTCTCCGTCTTGATATAATAATTTTGTACAAACAATTTACTTAAAACAAAATCGAGGTAATAAGCTAACAGAAAAAGTAAAATGATCTGAATTATAGGTCGAATGCCTATTGTATATTCAGTATCGAACAACATCACTTGATACTGTAAGTCAAAAGTTCGAAAACAAATGTAAATAATACCCCAAATAATGAGTAGATATGTCTTAGTTCTATTTTTGAGAACTTCATTGTCCGCGGCGTTTGTTTTCTTTAATTTATGATAAAACCAATAATTAAATAATAGGACGATAGAAACAAAAAGTAGAGATAAAAGACCGGCGATCAAAAGTTTGGCAACAGTAATTGGGGTATTACTTATTGTAAAAACAACCTCATTCATCCAAGTCTCCATATAATTATCGTTTAAGCTTGAACATAGATCAAAAACTTATCCTCGAGAAGTTCCGATTTTATTTTTTTGCTGATCTTAAAAATTTCATTGTAATCTCCTTTATTTAACAAATTGAGCTCCTGAGTTATATTTCCGCCTTTGTAGGCAAAGAGTCCATTTGGCATTACATTATTGGGCTTCTTTTTAATGACGCGCCTTGTCCAATTGATCAATTTGTCCAAAGTAGTAACGCCTCGCGCCAATACAAAGTCAAATTTTTCCTTCATTTCTTCAGCTCGAACGGCTTTACCGATAACATTTTCAAGTTCCAGCTCTTGAATAATTTCGTTAACGACTTTAATTTTTTTGCCTGTCCCGTCAACCAGAACAAAATTAACTTCCGGCAGCGCTATTGCCAGTGGTAGTCCGGGAAGGCCACCCCCTGTGCCTAAATCAAGAATCTCAGTTCCCGGCTTGAAGTTGATAAATTTCATAATGGAGAGCGAATGTAGCAAGTGCTTCTCGACAAGATTGTGCATATCCTTGCGAGATATTACATTTATTTGGTCATTCCATTTTATATATAAATCTGCCAATTTTTCCAAAAGGGCAAATTGTTCTTCCTTGAAGTCAGGAAATTGCTCTCTGATAATATTAATTTCAGCCATAATTAATCTTCGTCAATGATTATTTCATCTTTTGATTCGTCGTATGTGTCTTCTTGGGGACTACGCCTTTTCAATGCAGCAGCTTTAATTGCACTAAATTCAGATCTGTTTTTAAAAACATCTATTGCTAGATTGACAGCGGCTATAAACGATGTTGAAGTGGCAAGTCCTTTCCCCGCGAGGTCAAATGCAGTTCCGTGATCCGGGGATGTTCTTATTTTTGGAAGACCGACGGTAAAATTGACCCCTGAGCCAAAAGATAAAGTCTTGAAAGGAATTAAACCCTGATCGTGATACATTGCCAGAATTCCATCGAATTTTTTAAAACTGCCCGCACCGAAAAAGCCATCAGCAGGGAAAGGCCCCATGGCTAAAATCCCGGCTTTCTTCGCTTCATCAATGGCAGGAATGACCAATTCTATATCTTCTCTCCCGATTAAACCATCATCACCGGCATGCGGGTTGATGCCCATCACTGCAATAGTAGGCTTGGAAATCCCAAAATCATTTTGAAGAGAATTATGCATCAATTTTATCTTTTTCAAAATCAGATCCTTGGAGATGTGATTCACCACTTCTCCCAGTGGAATATGATCAGTTACGATACCTATTCTAAGATCATCGTTGACTAAAAACATAAGGTAATCGGCGCTATTGAATAATTTCGCCAAAAACCCGGTATGCCCCACCTCTTTAAAGCCGGACATTTCCATAGCTTTTTTGTGAATCGGCGCAGTTACCAAAACATCGATAATTCCTTCTTTCAAGTCGCGGGCAGCCGCATCCAAAGAAATAAAAGCATATTTTCCTCCTTCTTCGGTAACCTGACCTAAGTTAATATTTACATTTTCCTGCCAGCAATTCATAATGTTGGTTTTGCCCAGTTGGATAGGTTCACCCGGTTTTATATTGACAAAATTAAAATTTTCCGGCTGTACAATATTTTTATGGTAGGAAACTACTTTAGAAGATGCGTAGATTACAGGGGTATATTGATTCGTAACATAGGGATGCTTAAGAGCATTGATAATTATTTCCAGACCAATGCCATTAATATCTCCTACTGAAATTCCTACTTTTATTTCACTCATACTGATTATGATAATTTGATTAGGGTTGATTTAATTCATTCCAACTTAATATATAAATTTTAAATATCTTAGATTAAAAGCTTACATTAGCGTTTAATTCCTTTCGATAATTATAATTTATTTCGGCGCTAAGATAGTGAAAAGACTTGAAACGGATAACAGCAACGGATAAACAGCTAAATATAAAACATGAGAGCCAAGAAGTCATTCGGACAACATTTTCTGCATCGCGAGGATTTGGCGCAAAAAATATGCAATCTGGCCAAAGTTCCCTCAGGTCGATTATTGGAAGTGGGTCCGGGCATGGGGGTTTTGACGAAATATTTGCTTAAAAACGGCTTCGACTTAAAAACGGTAGAAGCCGACCACGATATGGTAAACTATCTTTCAAGTAACTATAAAGATCTAGAAGGTAAAATCATTGAGTTAGATTTTTTGAAATTGCGATTGGATCAGGTGTTCGATGGTGAGGAATTCACTATTATTGGCAATTTTCCATATAACATTTCATCGCAGATAGTTTTTAAAATGTTAGAGTACAAGGATCATGTTCCCGAATTGGTGGGGATGTTCCAGAAAGAAATGGCTCAGCGGATAATAGCATTACATGGATCGAAGGATTATGGGGTGATAAGCGTCTTAACGCAGGCTTATTATGAAGGCGAATATGCGTTTTCTGTCGGTCCATCGGCTTTCAATCCGCCCCCGAAAGTAAATAGTGGTGTGATCAAACTTTCGAGACGTGAAGAGCCTTTGGTTAAGAATAGTTATAAGATTTTTCGAATGATTGTTAAAACCACCTTCAATCAGCGCAGAAAGATGTTAAGAAATACATTAAGAGGATTAGTTGACAACCAGGAAATATTGAACGATTCTTTTTTCAACCGACGTCCGGAGCAGCTTTCGGTTGTGGAATTTGCTGATCTCAGCGTTCAGCTTGAAAGTGAATTATCGGAACATATGAGACCTAAAAAATAAAATAATATGACAATACAGGAGAGATTAAATGCAGATCTTAAGACTGCTATGAAGGAGAAAAACCAAAGCGCTTTGCGAGCTATTCGGGCGGCAAAAACAGCTTTTATGATGGCGTTGACAGACGGCAGTGGTAATGAGATTGATAGTAAAAAAGAGATAGAAATCATCCAAAAGCTATTAAAGCAGAGGCAGGAGTCGCTGGATATCTTCACCAAGCAGATGCGGGAGGATTTGGCAGCCAAGGAGCGAGAGGAAATTGAGGTATTGCAGGAATATTTGCCAGCACAGATGACTGATGAAGAGTTGAAAAGTTTTGTAAAATCTGTTATTGCCGAGACGGGAGCGACGGGGATGAAGGACATGGGGAGTGTTATGGCAAAGGCAACGGAGGATTTAGCGGGCAGGGCTGATACGAAGACAATGGCGGGTTTGATTAAGGAGGAGTTGAGCGGGAAGTAGATTGATGATATGATTATATGATTATATGATGATATGATTATATGATTATATGATTATATGATTTTTTCAAATAATATTTTTATAAAATAGGAATCCGTAGAAACGCAATATTTGCGTCTCCGTCTGATTAGATTATTCCATTTTTTATTATGTCAAATGATATTATTAAAAATTTGAAATTTGTAGAGACGCAATTTATTGCGTCTCTTTCATTTTATTGCGTCATTATCATATTAAAATAAACCGGTCGGACATATTTTTGATTTTCGAGAATTCAAAACCAACAGTAAAATCCTATTCTCGAAATTCGAGAAAAAAAATCTGAATTAAGTCATGCGACTTTCTCGGCTCTCGAGAATAATTTTAATCTTTCTTCAAAAATTCTCGTGGTTCGAGAATGCCATAACCAAATTGTCATGAATTTCTCGAATTTCGGGAATTTACCTAAAACCTCCCCACTTATGCCGGCACCATATCAATATTCTTCTTCGATAGATCAACTCCCGAAATTCTCACCCTAAACTTTTGACCCAATTTCAATTTAACGCCACTGCTCTTGCCAACCGCACTCAACCTATTCTCCGCCATCGTAAACGGTTCTTTCATCGTTTCGAAAGGTACCAATCCCTCGCTCTTTGTCTCCAATAATTCTACAAAGATCCCTCTGTCAATCATTCCGGAAATCACACCTTCAAATTCCTCTCCCACAAATTTCTCCATATACTCGGCCTGCTTGTAGCTCACACTTTCTCGCTCAGCTTCCATAGCCTTGCGCTCCTGCCCTGAAATATGCTGGCATTGCATCTCTAAATCATTCTTGTCCGTTCGCCAAGGTCTCTTCAAATTCTTTTCCAAAATTCTATGCACCAATACATCGGCATACCTCCTGATTGGCGAGGTGAAATGCGCATAATTGTCAAATCCCAAACCATAGTGACCAATATTATCAGTCGTGTAAATAGCTTTCGCCATGGTTCGGATCGCCAATGGTTCCAGTATTTTCAATTCAGGTCGTTTCTCCGACTCGACGGCCAATCTATTGAAAGATTGAATGATTTTCTCCGGCGTTCTTAGATCAAAGGTAAAGCCCAACTCCCCGGCAAAAACCATCAAATTCTCCAATCTATCAGGATCAGGTAAATCGTGAACCCTGTAAACAAAAGGAATCTCATTTCCCTCCGCTTTATTTTGGATAAAGGTGGCCACTTCCTTGTTCGCAAGCAACATAAAATCCTCCACCAACATATGCGCCTCCTTTCGCTCCCGAATTTTGATCGCCACAGGCTTATTATTTTCATCCAAGACAAATTGAACCTCATCACTTTCAAAGGAAATCGCCCCTTCCCTAAATCTCTTGTCTCGCAATTTCAAAGCAATCCGATTCAGACTATTGATCACATCTGCATATTCATTTTCCTGTCCTTCAATCATTTCCTGCGCTTGTTCATAAGTCAGTCTTTTAATGGAATGAATGATAGTCTTTCCAAACCATCGATCAACAACCCTAAAATCTTTGTCAAATTCAAAAACTGCAGAGAATGTCAAAGAATCTTCATTAGGTCGCAAACTACATAGCTCGTTCGAAAGTCGCTCTGGCAACATGGGAAGCACCCGATCTACCAAATATACCGAAGTAGATCTCAAGTAAGCCTCCTTATCCAAGGCTGTTCCCGGCTTTACATAATGTGTCACATCCGCAATGTGGATTCCCACTTCTATATTCCCATTATCCAACTCTCTGTAAGATAATGCATCATCAAAATCTTTGGCAGTAAGTGGATCTATTGTCAGCGTTGTTATATTCCTAAAATCTCTTCGTAAAGCAAGCTCATTTTCAGAAACATCGCCATTTATCCTCTCCGTTTCACGCAGCACCTCCACAGGGAACTCTAGATCAAAGCCTTTCTGAATTAAGATTTGCTTCATCTCATAATCATTGCTTCCGGGTGTTCCCATCACAGCTTTAATTTTTCCTCCGGCATGACGTCTTCTTTTATCCGGCCACTCGGCTATTTCCACCACAACCATATTGCCCGGCTCCGATCCGTGGAGATCCTCTTTCTCAATGTAGACATCGAACCCTAATGGAAAGCGCTCATAATTGTCCACATCCACCACATAATAAGATTTATTGAGGTTTAATTTCCCAATAAAGCTTGTTCTTGCTCTTTCCAATACGTTTACAATCACCCCTTCCCGTCGCTTCCGCCTCCCGCGATTATCTTCGAATAATTTTACTCTTACACGATCATTATCTTGCGCTGAATTCACATTCGAAGGTGCGACAAAAATATCTTGATCTGCCTCCTCAGTAATAACAAATGCTGCTCCTGATTTCGTCATATCGACTTTACCCTCGATATAATTGCTGCCAGGTCTTCTCTTATCAGCTACCTCAGTCAGTTTAGATTTATATCTACCTCCGGGGAGGGATATCAAATGTCCGCTTTTAATCAAATGCTCCAACGCATCCATTATCGAATCACGATTGTTAGCTAGCTGAAGTTTACGAGCTAATTGCTTTGCACCATAGGCTTTCTGAGGATTTTCTCCAAGGAAAGTCATTAGCGCATTCTTCAATTTGAAAGGGCTCAAATTTTGAAGATTTACTTCCCCTTCGTATTTATTCTTTTTTTTCATATTTTTCTTTTTTTACACCTAACCCACGGCGTAGATTATATCTCCACTGGAAAGGATTTCCATGTGGTAGGCTTTCGTCGCATCAGGATCGTAATCATTTCTGTCTGTATCGAGCTGAGCTCCTTCAGCGATGGTTATGATAAGCTCTTCGTCAATGACAGCGAGGCGTTGAAGGATAGAATCCATATTTGTTTTAAGTCCCGCTATCACCTGTTTAGTTATAAATTTTCCCGATTTATCAAAAGTAACAAGGTTATATTCGTAAACCAGTAAGCTTGCTTTCCAATAGACAATTCCATAGAAATCTTGTTGTTCGGGCAACTGCAAACATGGAATATACTCAGTAAATTCATCAACATCTTCATCATAAGGAAGTATAAATTCCTCTACTAAAACGGCTGGTAAGACGTCATTTTCTCTTGAAAATACAAAATGCGATTCATTCGTAAGACTTATTGGCAACTCGATTTGGGGGAATTTCTTAAGAAAATCGGCGAAATTTGGCTTCATAAAAATTGTAAAAGTTTAATATCTATCTATATCGCTAGGAATACTTATTTTGTTGGATTTCTGACGGCAACAGCACATAATTATTCTTAACGGGTATTATTCCATTAAAGTTCTTTCCTTATTAAATTCACAAACCAGCTTATGTTAATTTTCTCTAGGGCGTGACCGCGCAGCGCACTATTGTCCTTGCCACCCGGGCGGTCGGGCTGTTCAGGGGTACCGTCGCCACTTCGGTCACCTTATCAGGATGACCTCGCTAGCGACCACTTCGCGCCCTTGCCATCCCTCACGCGGGGTTCCGGTGATCAAGACGCTTATTTAGAAATAATTCAATCAATAAGATAACAAGATAATTAAAAGGGTATAAAGGAAAATATGTAAAATAGTACTTTAAAAGTGACTAGTATTAATACTAAGTAGAATATTTTGACAAAATCTTATAAAACACCCTAAAAATTCCAATATTCCTGATTATTAGAACATTAATTAGCGAATAATTTCTAAAAACTTAAAAACAACAGTATATTTATGTTGAATTAAATTTAAGTATGATGAAATTTTTACCCCTAATAATTCTCTTTCTTTTGAATTTATCTCTGTTAACCACTCTCCATTCTCAACATTGGGTTCAATGTCATGATCTAGTAGGTCAGGATTATGAGGCATGCCAAGATAAGGATGTAATTGTGCTTGAAGGCATATGTTGTTGTATTCCGGTGAAATATATAATGTCTAATTATCCGGGACCTCAACTTCCTATGTGTTCTTCAGGTGCGGAAGAGCACAAATTAGAAAATCCACATTATTTCGCTTTTAGAGCGAATGGAACAGAGCCGTTTTCTGTAATTATAAATCCAATATTAGAAACCTGTTTTCAGGGAGTACTACCTTCCCCGCATAATACGATTCAGGGAGCATTAATAAATTTGGATGATTGCGATGTAGATACTCCAATCTCATTAACTTGTGCAGATGGGTGCGGTTCTGGACCGTTTACCCTTACCACGCAATTTATTCCAACCCCGGGACAGGTAATTGGAATTGTAATCGATGGTTGTGGGCCTGTAACATGTGATTTTACAATGGAGATAGTTAGCGGCTGGACTAATGATAATTTCATGGAACCTCCTATTGAAGAATTGGTTTTGCTGACAGAAGTAGTAGACGATGGAACATTGGGTTGTAAGGAAATGACCTTTTCTCTTAGTGCGGGAATAGATAGAGTTTGTGACTTTTTTTGGACACTGCCGGATGGAACTACACTTGAGACTAAAACAACTAAAATTACAGTCAATGTAGATGATTGGCCTGATGGTTTAGTTTGTGTTCAAGGATTCAACGATCTATGTTTTCCCGGAGAGTATTACCCTTCAGATCCCAGTGGAACCACATTATGTTTAGAATTCAAAAGGGAAGATCCAATAGTACAGGTGGCATCGCAGCCCACCACATGTGATGAAGATAATGGATCGGCATTTTTTATTAGTAGTAATGGGCAACTTCCATATACATACCAATGGAATACAGGTCAAAACACTCAAATTATAAATGATCTTTCACCAGGTATTTATACATTAACTGTAATAGATGGGAAAGGATGCGAAGCCATCAATTCTGTAGAAGTTTTACCAAGCGCATCAATGTCAACAAGTTCACAAGTGACACCCACTAAATGCGATAACCAATCCGGAACAGTGTCTGTTGTTGGGAATGGCGGATCCGGTATATTCAATTATTTTTGGGCACATGATGTTACTCCGGATAATACTCTCATAAATTTAGGTACCGGATCATATACTGTAACAGTAGTTGATATATATGATACAGAATGTTCTGAAGTTGTAACAGTGACAGTTCCACTTGAAAATGATTTAGAACTAGAAATCCTTGAAACCAACTCAGCTGATTGTGGCGAAGATAATGGATCTATTACTTTTACTGCCAACTTATCAGGAAATTATAACTATACAATATTGGGACCCGGTGGACCTTATTCCGGAAATGTAGGTAACATAGTCACTGCAGGATGGACTGTAAATGGTCTTCCCGCAGGCGATTACACAATTCGGATTAATGATATTTCGCAAGCAAAATGTCAATCCATGGACCTATCCTTCTCAATTGATGGTGGTGATAGCCCCGAAGTCGAAGCCGGAGATGATTCATTGATTTGTGGAGGTCTAAATACGAGTTTAGAAGGATCTGCAACCCTAGGAGATGCCATGTGGGATCAAATAAGCGGTCCCGGAACTACAAACTTTTCTGACGCTTCAAACCCAAACACCGGAATATCAGTGAGTGTCTACGGTACTTACGTATACAGCTTGTCTGCCACCCTTGATGACTGTGATGCAATCCCGGATGAGGTAACAGTAATTTTTAACGAGAACCCAAGCTTCACATTCGAAGAGGAGTGTGTTGGTGCGTACGGCATAATTGTGGCTACAATAAGTGGTGGAACTCCTCCCTATGTATTAGATCCGCTTAGTACCATAAGTGGCAATTTTGCAGGAAACACTTTTACAAGTGACCCTTTAAATGCCGGTGTAAATTATACTTTGAAAATAATAGATGACCGAGGATGTGAAAGTTCTTTACAAAATATCGAACATCAAGGACTTCCTGAATTATCTGTTGAGAATGATGCGATCGTCTTAGGCTGTGGAGATCCTTCTAGTGGACAAATAACGGTAAGGGTGAACGGCAGCAATTCTCCTAATTTAAATGACTATGATTTTAATTGGAGTTTAGGAACTAGTTCTACAAATGTGATGAATTTTAACCAATCAGGCAATTATGTATTAGAGGTGACTGATAAATCCAATGGCTGTACCTCTACAATTGCAGTCAATGTAACTATCGACCAGACCTTGCCTCAAATAGATGCAGGCGCTGATGTCGATTTGTTATGCTCGAGTAATACAGTGACTTTGAACAGTTCGACTAATATAAGTGGCGGGATATACGAATGGAGTGGTGCAGGTATAGTAGGAGCAAACTCAGGACCTTCGGTACAAGTTAATGCGCCGGGTGTTTATACAGTAAAAATTACAAATCCGACAAATGGTTGTGAAAATACTGATTCTATGGAAGTTATGGATGAACGGATCTTACCTGATGCAGAAGCCGGAGAAAATTTAGTCATAGATTGTGAGGACACTAATGGGGAGATTTTCGTATCAGGGACTTCAACTACAAGTGGGGTGGTCTACAGTTGGACTACGACGAACGGTTCAATCGTAGGTAACAATAATTTAGCACAAATAAGAGTAAATCAAGCAGGTACCTACACTTTGACAGTAAGAAATCCAGCCAATGGCTGCGAAGAGAGTGACAGTATGGTTGTAACATCCGATGTAGATGAGCCGGATTTAAGTGTTCCTTCAGGTTTGGTGCTCAATTGCTACAATGAGGATACCGGAATAAACATTGCTGCTAATTCAAGTACCTCCGGTCTTCAGTACCAATGGACTCCAAGTGGGGGCGGCAGTCTAGGTGGTCCTAATAATGTACGTGAAATCATTGGATTAACACCGGGTACATATAGTGTGATAATAACAAACCCTTCAAATAATTGTACTAACCAAGCCCAAGTAGTGGTAACCGGAGATTTCGATGATCCTGATGTTGAAGCCGGACCTGATGAAACTATTGACTGTTCCAATCTAAATGCCCAATTAAGTGGAAGCACCAGCGCAGGAAATGTTAGCTACTTATGGACGACAAACGGAGGTGCTATCAACCCACCAACCAATTCTGCAACAGTTACTGTTGTGAGTGATGGAATTTATATATTGACAGTCACGGACCTCGATAATGGCTGTACTGCCCAGGATCAGTTGACCGTAGTATCTTTGGACGAATTACCCGATTTAGCGGTTGCTCAAAACAATATACCCTTTTATTGCACGTCCGACATAATTACTCTAAATGCAACAAGTTCAGTTCCGGGAGTTACGTATAATTGGACAGTTCAAAGTGGAGGAGGAGTAGTAGGGGGATTAAATGATTCGGAATTGCAGGTTAACGGACCCGGTCAGTATAGAGTCACCGTATTAGATCCATCTTCCGATTGCACACGATCTGTGGATGTTAACGTAATTGACGAGCGCGAGGATCCTAATGCCAACGCAGGTGAAGATTTGGTGCTAAATTGTTCAGATAATGGCAATAAAACAATTACCGGAAGTTCAAGTACACCGAATGTCAGCTATGAATGGACCAATTCTTCTATGGAAGTAGTGGGAAATAGTGCTACAATTACGGTGAGTGAACCCGGAATTTATACTTTAACAGTGACTAACAATGTGAATGGTTGTACAGCAACATCGCAGATGGAATTGGAAGCCAATGAGGATATTCCGCAATTGAGCACTTCGGACGCACTCATTATAGATTGTTACACCAAAGAAAGTGGGATAGAACTGGAGGCAAGCTCAACTACCGGAGGCGTAGATTTTGAATGGAATAATGGCGAAACCGGTACTTCTATAACGGTATTAAATCCGGGCACCTATGAAGTAACTGTAACAAATCCTGCAAACGGCTGTACTAATGTAGGTCAGGTTGAAGTGACAACAGATTTTGATGAGCCGGAGGTAAATGCCGGTGAAGATGCCGTTGTTGATTGTGAAGATACTTCAGCTACTTTAACCGGAAGCGCGGATATATCCAATGGCACCTATCTTTGGAGTGCTGAAGGTGGGGGAAGTCTTTCTCCTCCATTGAATCAACCCACCGTAGTTGCTACTCGAGAGGGGACATATCGATTGACAGTCACGGATCCTTCCAATGGCTGTAGTTCAAGTGATGTTGTAGCTGTAACTTCATCAGTAGAGATTCCGGTAGTAACTGTTGACGAATTTATTATTTTAGGATGTGGAGAATTTTCAAGTGAATTTGTACAGGGCAATTCGAGCATCGCCGAAGTTGATTATGAGTGGACTGTGATTTCCGGGCCTGGCTTTGGCAGCGATCCCAATCTAAGTGGCGTTCTAATTACAGGTCCCGGGCTGTATGAATTGAGTGCATCAGATCCAACAACGGGCTGCGTAGGTTTCGCTCAAGTAGAAGTAGTAATGACAGATGATCTTCCTGAAGCAGAAGCCGGAGATGATCAGGAGTTAACATGTGAAATAGAGGAGATAACATTAAGCGGGGGCGAATCAACTGGGAATAATTTGACCTATTTTTGGGAATCTGTGGATATGGGGACTACAATTACAAATCCAACCCAACGGGATATTAAAGTGGGTAATGCCGGAGAGTTTAAGTTGACTGTTACCAACGCAGGCAATGGTTGTAGCGATAGTGATTTAGTGACCATCTATGCTGAAGATGATGTGCTTTCGAACTTCATAGTAGATGTTCAGGACATCACCTGTAAAGATGACAATAACGGAAGATTACAAGTCACTGAAATTATCGGTGGTGTCCCCCCGATAAAAATATTCTTTCAAGGTGAAGATGTTGAATTCCAGCATACATTTAATATGTTAGGCGAGGGTGATTATGAAATTAAAATTGTAGATTCTAAAGGTTGCGAAAGAACCAAGGAATTTACCATGACTGATCCTTACCTCTTGCGCGTAACCATGGGTCAAGATGTCACCATTAATGAAGGTGAAATTTTAAAATTGGACGCTATCGTTAGCGGCAGAGATTTTACAACGGATACAGTAAGTATCGTATGGGACACGCTTGACGTACAGTTTGGATTAGATGAACAGATAGTAGAAATCAGTCCATCGCGCTCTATGACTGTGGGAGTGACTGTTACAGATGAGAATGGCTGTGTCGTTCGCTCTACAATATATGTAACTGTTATTCGAGATGTACGAATATTTGTTCCAAATATATTTTCTCCAAATCGTGATGGCACGAATGATTATTTAATCGTCCACGCAGGTGATGAAGTCGTTAAATTCAATAATTTTATTATCTATGATCGTTGGGGCAATTTAATCTATGAATTAAAAGATTTTGAGCCGGGAGAAAAAACCAAAGGATGGGATGGAACATTTGTTGGCAAAACTGTTCCCGCCGGGGTTTATGTCTATTATCTTAATGTCACGCTAACGGATGGGACGATTCATAAAATGACGGGCGATGTTACGGTGGTGTTTTAGATAATTGATGTCTTTTCAATAAAAATATATATTTCAATTCCGTAGAGACGTTGCAGTGCAACGTCTCTACATTTTTTACAACGTCTCTACATTTTTTACAAGGTCTCTACATTTTTGCACCGTCTCATCATCTTTTTCAAATACACCTTCAAATCATCTTTATAAATTGATTTACAATTTGATTCACCCCTTCTTCCTCCGCACCAGCCCCTCCTGCGATGCCGACCCCACCAAATTGCCCTGCAAATCATAAATATTCCCTCGCACAAATCCCCTCGCACCATAGGTATTCGGGGTATGAAGATCGTAGAGCATCCAGTCCGAAATGTTGAAGTCCCGATAAAACCACATCGAATGATCTATACTTGCCATAATCGTATTGCTGAAAGTAGCTTCTTCGATAGGAAGAATGGCGGTAGAAAGTAAATTATAATCAGATACGTATGCCATCAAACTGTCTTGTAGTCTTTTTCCCATTTTCAATTCTTTCCTCAACCTGAACCAGATCCTTCGATGAGGAGAAAATTTTCCCGGAAACATTGGATTAGATAATTCAACAGGTTTGAATTCAAATGGAAAATCTATATCGAATATCTTTTTCATCGAATGGGGCAGCGTAGAATAAAGTTGCTTTTTAATATCATCAAAGCTCATTAATTGATCCGGACCTTCCACCTCAGGCCCTTCAATATAATGATCGTAACCCTCTTCTTTAATTTGAAATGAAGCTGCCATTATGAATATTGTACCGCCTGATTGCTTAGCAAGAATTCTTCTAGTACTAAAGCTTCCTCCATCTCGAATGGTATCTACAAGGTATTCGATTGGCTCATCCTGCTTTCCCGGGATTAAAAAGTATCCATGTAAAGAATGCACAAATCTATCAATTGGAACAGTTTGATATGCCGCCATCAAACCCTGACCTAAAACATGCCCACCATAAATTGCTCCGGTTCCAACATATAAATTCTCGCCTATAAACTTCCCCTCCCCTGCTGAAGTGAGCTCTAAAACTTTGATTAATTTATTGACCATTTAGGTATATTATTTTAAGAATACTACCAATGCTAAACTTTGTTTTCCGGTTTTATCAACAATATTTGTTATCGTGAGGTTACATAACTTGTAAACAATTACAGCTTGCTAAATTAAAAATTTTTTAAACTAAACACTAAACAAAATTATGAAGGTTCTGCTCATCACATCAAGCGTTCGCGAAAATAGAAGTTCAATTAGAGTATCCAAATTTTTAGAAAAATACATCAATCAAAATAATCTGGCAGAGGTAGATATTGCCGATTTGAATGAATATAATTTCCCAATCTTCGAAGAAAGATTGAAATTCCAAAAGAATCCGTCTGAAATCTTGGTAAAATTCTCAAACCAAGTGAGCACTGCCGACGCTATTATCTTCATAATTCCTGAATACAATTCCGGCTACCCGGCGGCTTTCAAAAATGCTTTCGATGTCCTCGTGTCAGAATGGTTTAGAAAACCAATTGGAATATCCTCTGTATCGGCCGGTAATTTCGGTGGTATTATGGCCGGCAATCAAGCGCAAACTGTCATTATGAAAATGAAAGGTGTTGCCATACCTTCTACCTATGCTATCCCTCTCGTTAATAAAACTTTCGACGAGGATGGAAATGTAATTGGCGATAAAGAGTTTATGGATAAAAAAACTAAAGCTTTCCTTGACGAACTACTATGGTTTGCAGAAGCTTTCAGTAGAATGAAAAATTAATTTTCCGGAGAAGCCAAATCTCTTTTTATATTGTAATTTCAGGAAATATTTCGTATTTTTGTGAGATATGAAATATTTCCTGTTATTTCTCCTTTTTCATATTACTTGCTTGGCGCTTCAGCCGGCTCTAAATCTTATTATTTTAGGAGAAATACCTCAATATTGTATGGATTCTTGTCATTCTGAGGAGAAACACCTCTGTGATTCTGATGACCACCAACATGCTGATGTTGACCATGACCACCACGATCATGAGGATCATGAAGAGGATAATGGTTGTGTTCATGCCTGCAATCCTTTAATGTCTTGCGGCTGTTGTTCAATTGTTCCCGTCAAAAATCTCTTCTTATCTTTTACCATTGATCAATTAATTATTGAGGAGAATATCGTTTTTCTTGAAAAATACCCCACTTCGATCGCTAATGATTTTTGGCATCCCCCACAACTAGTTTAATTCATTTATAATATATTCACTTGATACTTAATGAAACATTAATTATCATAATTACCTGATTATAATAGAATTAAATATGATACATAATTATATGTCTGCATTGCAGATAAAATATTTGATGAAATTTTCATTGGAAAATCTTATCAAAACACTTAAAATTTCTTTATTTTTCATCCTAATCTTTGCCACACAACATTCAGCTTTTGCGCATAACATAGGTGGCATAGTATATGCTTATGAGAATTCAAAAGCCACTCCTCTGCCCGGCGCTACTGTTCGTTGGATAGATACGGACATTGGTACTAGCACAGATGTGAATGGCAAGTTTGAATTGGATCCTCATGCGGTAGAAGATCAAAGGATAATCGTCAGCTATATTGGATTTACCAGTGATACCATCCTTATTGAAACTGATTTCACTGAAATCATCCTTTTACCTTCCAACTTAGAACTTTCCACTGTAGAGATTAAAAAGATAAAGCAAGCTTCCTATATCTCCTCGCTCGAACCTCGAAAAACTGAAGTCATTAGTCAATTAGAATTGACCAAAGCGGCATGTTGCGATCTGGCAGGTTGTTTCGAAACGCAATCGACCGTACAAGCTCAGACGACTAATGTATTGACAAATGCGCGCGAGCTTAGGATTTTAGGGCTTTCGGGTGTTTATAATCAATTACTTATTAACGGGCTTCCAATGACTCAAGGTCTAACATATACCTATGGAATTAGCGGTTATCCCGGAACTTTAGTTGAGAATATCTTTATTACAAAAGGAGCAACTTCTGTATTGCAAGGATTCGATGGATGGTCCGGACAGATCAATATGGTTCCTAAATCCCCGGATTCAAAGGAAAAATTACTCCTGAATATGTATATCAACAGCTTTGATGAAAAGCATGTCAATTTCAATTATTCTTTCAGCTTAGGGAAGCAAAATAGGTGGAAAAGTATTTTGTCCTTACACCAAGTCCTTCCCTCCAGAAAAATTGACAATGATGACGATAATTTCATGGACTTGCCGCAATTGACTAGATCAATGCTTTATAATAATTATCAATTTAATGATGAAAATTCAGCCTGGGATGTCCAATTAGGTTACAGGATATTGTATGAAAATCGAATCGGGGGACAAATGGATTTCGACCCGGAAATACATAAAGGTAGCAATCAAGTGTACGGCCAATCAGTAAGAATTGCTCAACCCGAATTGTTCTCCAAGATTAAATATAATCTATCCAATTTGTCGAATGTTTCGCTTCAGACCTTTGCTCAATTCCATAATCAGCAATCTTACTTTGGTACCACATCCTATGATGCAGAACAGTTTCGATTTTATCTGAATCTGCAGCATGAAATAATTTGGAATGAACGTCATCTATTGAAATATGGAGTCGGTTTAAGAATACAAAATATGCAGGAAAATATTCAGTTTCCGGGAGGAGATCTGGGTCGATCTTATGCAGGAATATACAATACGGATCAAAGAATACCGGGGGCATTTTTAGAAAATGCATTTCATTGGAATGATGATCAATGGGTTTGGATCGTAGGTGCGCGGGTAGATCATCATCAGCAGTTCGGCAGCTTCTTTACTCCTCGTTCATTATTGAAATACGCCCCTTCTCCCAATCATGTTTTCAGATTTTCAGCGGGAAGCGGATGGAGACAATTGCACCTATTTACAGAGCATCTCAATTTATTGGCCAGTTCGAGAGATGTAATCATCGATCCTAATCTGGAGGCAGAGAGAGGTTGGAATTATGGCGTTAATTATACCTTTTCATACGAAATTGGTAAATTAGAAGGGAATATCACCACAGATTATTATCAAACTTTATTTACAAATCAGATTTTCCCTGATTACGAGACGGATCCCGGTTTAGCTTTAATTCAGAATTATTTTGGTAAATCCGTTTCTAATGCATTTCAAATCGAAACTAATCTTAGCACAACCTTCGGATTAGATTTTAAATTTGCATACAATCACCTTGATGTTTTCCGCATCGTAGAGGAAAGTAAACAAGAACTACCATTCAATCCGAAACATAGATTCATGTCTGCTCTGTCCTACAGGCCTAATTCCGGACTTTGGTATTTCGATGTCAATGCTCATTTGTATGGCTCTCAAAAACTACCTTCTACTTCTTCTAATCCTGTTCAATATCAAAGACCGGAACGCTCCAAATCTTATTATACATTAAATATACAAGCCACAAGAATTTTCTCGAATTTCGAATTATATGCCGGTGTCGAAAATCTATTTGATTTTAGACAAAATCAACCTATTTTAGCTTGGCAAGAACCTTTTAGTCAATATTTTGATACTTCATTTGTGTGGGGTCCTACCAGAGGCCGAGAATTATATTTAGGCTTTAGATGGACTATCGATAAATAGAAATTATAAACCCCGATCAAAAGAATTTTATGAATTCTACTGATCGGGGTTTATTGAAATTTAATTCTAAGAGGAATTGAATTATTAAGGTTGATTTTTTCAGCTATAAAAAGCTTGAAAGAAAACCAGATAAAAAACTTCTCTGATAAGAAAAGTTCAAGAACAAGGCCTTCGAAGTATTTGAATATAAGGAGTTTATAGGAAATAAATGACTGATTCAAATACGAGAGTAACGCAGTAATTGGACTTTTCTTGCAGAGACTATATAATAATTATTGAATAATTAGTTTCGCCACCTTCACATCCTGCTTATCCTCTAATTCGATAAAATACATACCTGCACTATATCCTGTCAGATCTAGCTCTATACGATCAGCATTAATATTCTCACTATTTATAGATCTCAGCAGTCTTCCCTCTGCATTTAAAATCATTATTCGGGAATCACTTGTAAAATCACTATATTCCAAACTTGTCAATCCGGTAGAAGGGTTGGGGAAAACCTTTAAGTCAAATTTAGAATTAATTTCTTGTGTAGAAACCACAAATTCTTCTGATATTTCTATGTCAAAATTGAAAGTACCAATAAAACCTCCATCTTTATCCCTTATTACAAACCTGAAAAAATCAGATGTATCTGAGACATTTCCTTCATGAAAATAAACTACTCCGAAGTCTTTTAAGGCTGATAAAGTAAAAGAATCTCCAAGCTGTAAAGCAGACCCGCCGTAAACGCTGATCCTGCCTTTTTGGGGAACATCAATTAATGAAACAAACACCTCATCATTGCCACTATCACTGTCAATTATGTCTAAATATGTAGTACTGATGGTCTGATGTTGAAGCGTAGGGACTTGTAAAACTTCATTTCTAACCAGTGATGGTAGACTTAAATTTACGTCGCCACATATTTCTAATTCAATCTCTCTAATTTGCGCTGACGATCCTACAATATCGTTCGTAAACTTAACTTTCCATTCACCTTGAGCATTTTGACCGTTAAAGTCTGATAACTTTCCTAAAGGTCTTCTAGTGATGCCATTTACAAATTGGCAGAAGGCAGGAGTCGCAGATTGCTCATCAAATGTAGCATTCCATCCGGCAGTTATACAAGGGTTGCTGAAAAGCAGGACACTATTTCCCTGCGGACTTATCACTTCAGCTGTGAGACGTGACATGTCATTTTGATTGCCCCGAAAGTTGGTTATATTTACATCCACTACCTCAAAATTATCGCTGACATTAATTGTTGATTCTCTAACACTTGGCATGTTTTGTGACATAAATAATGGCAAATCCGTAGCAACAAATTTACTACAATTAACATTGATGGTGTTGAAGCTGAAATTCTTTACAAATCTATCATTGGTACATCTATTCAACACTCCTACACTCCAAATAAATGCAGTAGAAACGGGGAGAATGTCTGTAACCTGAAAGCTTGTATCCTGGATGTTAAAACTTATTTCTTCGAAATTGCCACTTAAACTATTAAGTGTTAAGTAGTAGCTATCAGCATTATCAATATTTGTCCAACTTAATAATGGAGAAATTGCAACAGACGTAGAACCATCCACAGGCGCCACTTCAACCAAATTTTCATAATCAGTACTAAGAATGTCCAATATTACTGATCTTCTGAGTGTATCACCATCTTCAACAGCGGCTTCAATAATCATCTCAACTACACCGGTAAATTGCAAATCAGAAATCTGAATTTTAGCTGTAAACGTATCATCTCCTGAAATGGTGTTCTTATCAAAACTTACTATACTTCCGTCCGGAAGTCCACCTATATAAGTCAAAGATGCTTCGTCTGAAAACCCGCCTATCGAGGCAACATCAAATGCTAAATCTATCTCTCCCGGTGTGCATACTTCCTTGAAATGTTCTACAGGCACTATACTTAAACGTGGTTCAGCGGTGGGATTAATGATAAAGTTGCCCCGCGTAATATTGTAAAAAATATTATCTGCCGCTTCAATATAAAATCTATAATTGAACCCTTCCATATCCGGAATCTCCAATTTGAAACTACCACCATTATACACATTTTCAGCCAATGGAATAAATTCATTTCCACCAACAAGAATGCCTATGTTAACTGTTTTGCAATTGATCGGAGCTTTATCTGTATTGGCAACATCCCATTCTAATATCACTTCTTCTCCCACTTCATAACTCTTTCCCGAAGTCTGAGTTATAAACCGAAATGGCCCGGCTTCAGCTGTAGCTTTAAATTTCAGTAGAGCAGTATTAAAAGCCCCGCCTCCCGGATGGTTATCCCGAACTACCAGTCTGAAATCAAAATTTCTACTTACCTCAGGAAGCAATTCGCTATTATTAAATGAATTGGTTAAAACTTTAGTCAATTTAGGAAAATATCGTGTAGAAGATGCTTCAGGTCTGTACACTCTGAACAATGGGGATTGCGGATTTGGCATTCCCAGACTTGCCCTCATTCCATTATTCGCTTGTTCCCAACTATAGGTCAATTCACTTTCGTCAGATTCTAAATCGCTTCCACCGCCGGTTAATTTAAATGGTGTACTTATGGGAATATAAAAATCACCTTCATATTCAATCTGTGCCTCCGGACGTGTATTCCCGATACTTATACGAGTCCCACAATTAGATGCCTGACCTTCTGTAATATTCGTATACATTTCTAATAAAGCACCAAAATTATAATTTGTTAAAAGATCTATCTCTGTATTATCCGAACCACAAATTCCATTATAGGACATAATAGTATTTCCTGATCCGGGCTCAAAGCCTGTATTACCATTTTCATTACCATCCTCCTGACAGTTATTGAATGAATGGTTTGCTCCAAATTGATGTCCCATTTCGTGCGCCACTAACTTCAAGAATCCGGTAGTAATTGTTGATCCTCCACTGTGACTTGATACACCTTGCGCTTTCCTGAAAATTCCTGCATTACTATTGCTCGTACACAAAGAATATAAAAAAGCAACTCCACCTCCTCCGGTACCGAAAACGTGACCTATATCAAAATCCTCAGGAAAAACACCATTACTTGAAAATGCTTTTGGCGCTTCCCCTAGTAGCGCATCGTTTACACCATTTGTCAGATCGTCAGTTAATGAATCCAGATTAATCAATCTATCTTGGGTCGCAATTAATTCGAACCTCGTCGATAATTCGTTAATAAATATCATATTTAAATTCACCACATGTCGAACTAGCTCTTCTAATACACTTTCCTTAGTCCCACCAAATCTTGCAGAAAATTCGCCGGTTGTAGCTATCCCTAATCTAAAAGTAATTACCTCTACGGGGTCATTGGATCTATTGCTGTCATTCATATAAAGCAAATCAGTGATCTGCTGTTCGCCCATATGTCCTTCACACAATCCACAAGGAAGGTTAAGAAACTCTTCATCAGGCAGAAGCATTTGGTCATATACCACATAATAGCTCTGATTAGACTCATTATAATTATCTATTTGATAAGTCCAATACATTTCCTTTATGACTGCGAAAAAACCACGTGGACTATAGCCCATCGAAACCTGTTTCCCGTCCTTCGCCAATCCCGAATAAGTTTTGATAGCAGGGAATTTGTCTGCTAATCCTTGAGCCATAACCGGGCTTTCGAAAACCTCAAAAACATCGCTCGTACCATCCGGCAATGGAATCTGGACACGAATACCTTTTTCTCCTGAAAATTCCTTGGGTGCTTCTCGAAGATATTCCTTTAAGATTTCGAAATCCAAATGATAGATGGAAGATTCTATTTCAGGAAAACTTCTTTCAGGCATTTCCGTGCCGCTTAATTCCTCAACACTCATTTTTTTCCAAAAGTCTTGACAATTAACCACATTTATCCCAAAAACGAAGGCAACGAGTAGAGCAATAAAATTTTTCATAAATAAATTTTTAATATAATTCGAGCAGAAACCAATGGGAATATTTCTGCTCTTTAATAATTCTTCAATCAAATGCTAAATCACTATGATCTTCTTAAAACCAATTGCAGTTTTTGATTTATATCTTAAAATATAAGTTCCTGAGCTCATGCCATTCAGATTTAATTCTCTTCTATCTCCACCTTTTAGGTCTGATATAGATAAATTTCTAATGACCTGACCATTCATTCCCAATACATCTATATCAAGACTCTCAAAAGATGCAGGGACTTCGACATGCAATAATCCATTTGTTGGGTTGGGATAGACAAAAATGTCACGACTCATGCTCGACTCACTAACGCTTGTCTCAAAATCTTCGTCGATAACAATATTGAATTGAAAAGTGCCTAAATACCCACCTGCAGTGGTAGTTACAATAAATACAAAATGGTCAAATTGGTCGTTTTCACTACCTGTATGATAGTATTCCATTCCAAAATCGTTTATCGCTGACTGAGTGAATGTTTCCCCAAGATAAAGTTGCAAACCATATCGCTCCAGATGGCCTTTTTTAGGTGCTTCTACAATTGTATATATGATATCATCATTTCCACTTGATGCTTCCTCTGCTCTAAGCAAGTCTCTAGTTATTACTTGATGTTGCAAAGTGGGAACTTCCAATAATTCATTAGATACTAAGGTAGGGGCGTTCGCCGTAACAGCCCCGCAAACCTCCAGACTTACTCCTCGAACTTGCGCATTATTAAATGAGCTATTTATAAATCTAAAAATCCAGTCTCCTTCAGAATCCTCACCTACAAAGTTTTTTAAATTACCAAACTGCGTTTTCTTTGGTTCACCGGTAGTGACAGGACAGCCGAAATTGCTTAATGCTTCATCATCGAACGGAACATTCCAGTTAGGCACTGCACCACAAGTATTACTGATTAAAGTAACTAATGTTCCTTCGGGACTTATTAAGTCGACTTTCAAAGCATTTATTTCAGCGGTTGTGCCGTTAAAGACAGGAATATTAACATCTGAGATAGTACCTCCGGCTGGTACATTGACAATCAATTCACGGGTTGTGGGATTATTGCTTGGCAAAATAAGAGGGTTTGCTGAGCTCACACCTGAATCGTAAGTTTCACAAGTGGAATTGATGGTGGCAAATGAAAAGGTATTCTCCTCTACTCCTATACCATCACCACATCTATTTACCACTGCTACAGACCAATAGAGGACGGAGCCCGGAGGCAAAAGATTAGGCAGCGTAAGGAAAGTATCAACAGTGGTAGTGGTATAATTCACAGTCCAATTAGTAGATCTTATCCGCACAGTGTATTCATCAGCATGATCAACCCCGGTCCATCTTAAGACAGCATTTCCTGCCACCCCTTCAGCTCCATCAACAGGAGATATTGCAGTTATGCCTATTGGATTTAATGAAAGGACTTCAAATTGAACTCTTCTCATAACATTTATTCCTGTAGAAGTGAGAAAATTCAATTCCATCTCTACCAATCCCACAGGAACAACTCCATTAAAATCTACAGTAACTACCAATATATCCTCTGCTTCTACTATATTCTTATCAAAATTAACCACTGCATCATCCGGCAAGCCACCAATGTAACTCACCTCTGCTGTACCTGTAAAATCATTAATAGGATTTATGTCCAGGGTTAAAGTTGCCGTCTGAGGTGTACATATCTCATTAAAATATTCTCTTGGAACTACACTTAATGAAGCTTCTGAAGCTTCCACTATAGAAAAATTACCGTCCGAAACATTGAAAAATATATTGTCAGCAGCTTCTATAAATAGTCTATATCCTGTGCCTACTAAATCCGGTATTTCTAATTCCACTGAACCGTTATTTTCAATATTTTCAGCAACAACAAATCTTTCCTGACCATTATTACGCGCAAAAATAATATTTACTTTCCGGCAATTAACAGGTTCTTCATTAGTTCCGGCAACATCCCATTCTATTTCTACATAATCTCCTACCTCATATGAATTCCCGACTGTAGAAGTGGAAACTACAAAGGGACCGGCATTGGCATTTGCGAAAAAACCAACTTGACTCTGCCCAAATGCTCCTCCATTCGGATCATTGTCCCTCACTACTAATCGGAAGGTAAGTGGTCTTGTAATTTGTGGCATCACCTCCTCCTTGGTACTTGTTCCGCTAAGAATATGAGGAAGGTTAGGGAAAAATCTTGTGGAACTGCTCGATGGTGGATAAACCCTGAATAGTGGAGCCGTGCCTTCAGGCTGACCCAAGCGAGATTTTGGTCCGATATCAGCTTGTTCCCAACTGTATGTCAATTCACTATCATCTGATTCATTATCCTCACCATCGCCACTTAATTTAAAAGGCGTCCCAATAGGGATACTAAAGCCACCTTCCAAATCAATAATCGAAGTAGGTCGCGTATTTACATCGGCCAGAACTGTACCACATGTTGGGTGAGTTTCAGTGATATGATTGTACATTACACCTAAACTATACCAATGATAATTATCCAATTGGCTTCCTGCAACATTATCAGGTCCACATAAGCCAAAATAAGACATTATCGTGTGACCTGATCCCGGCTCATATCCGGTTTCTTCATTCTCATTTCCTCCATAATTGCAATTGTTAAAAGTATGTGGTGATCCAAACTGGTGACCTAACTCGTGAGCCACCACTTGAATATAAAATGGATCTCCCTGAACTGTAGCCCAAGTAGAAACACCTCGTGCCTTATTACTCCCGTTCTGACCGGAAGTCGTACATAAAGAATTTAGTTGCGCTAATCCGCCACCATTGGTACCTAAAACATGACCGATGTCATACATGTCCGGCGTCACACCATTATTTTGAAATACAATCGGATTCTCATCTATCATTGCATCTGCATCCCCGTTCGTGTATGCATTACCTGTTAACTGAATTAAATCCTCAGTCTCCGGTATCAATTCGAGTCTGGCAGCTATTTCATTATAGAGAACCATATTTACTCTTGTCACTAATTTATTTATCTCCGCCATCACACTTTGCTTGGTGGAGCCAAAGACACCACTGTACTGCGTCGTTGTAGCCATTGCAAGTCTAAAAGTTCTGAGTGATACAGGATCTCCATTTCTGTCACCTTCACTATCCAAATTAAGTTGATAAAGATGATTATAATGCGCATCATCTGCATGTTCTGCATTTCCGCATTTGAAGCTTGTCCAAAAATCTGTCGGATAATCTAGCATTTTGTAGACCGCATAAATTCCGCTATGAGAAAAATTATAATTATCAATTAAAACAACTTCCCCCTGATAACTTATCATGGCATGAAAACCTG
>CALCSX010000112.1 GCA_937894165.1 uncultured Saprospiraceae bacterium
ATATAGAAAATGGTCTAATTAAATATATTTTATATTTAATCAATATATATAATTAATATAATAATATTTTAAATAATTATTAATACTAAATTATATTTAATTTAACATTTAATTTTGTCTGATTAAAATTTTATTTAATGAAAATATCAATGCAAAAATATTTTTACATCATTATAAGGAATGTATCTTAAATGTTGTTTAATGGAATATATTTTGTCTTACAGCGCGTATTCTTGTGGCAACATTATTCAGCCACATTACCTGATCGAGATTTCTTTTGATATACTTTAGGTGAACAATTATATTTTTCTTTAAATATTTTTGAAAAATAACTTCTACTGGTAAAACCTACAGAATAAACAATCTGTGAAATGTTATAATCTGAGCTTTGGATCATATTTTCAGCCTCCTTTAATCTCTCATTTCTGATAAAATCTATGACAGTGCGATTGTAAAGTGATTTAAATCCTTCTTGCAACTTACAGGCATATAAGCCACTTTTTTTACAAAGACTATCTATGGAGTGGTTTATTTCTAAATTTTCACATATATAATCAGCAGTCGCCTTTATCGCTATTGTTTCTTCCTTAGACAAATTATTACAAGAAAATTTATCGACATTTTTATCTTGATAGTACTGCTGAATATGATAACCTAAAATGATGTGCAGTAAACCCTCTTTAAAATATTTTTGGGTTACATCTAATACTTCAAGGTTATTTAATTGCTCAATTGTCTCGGCTATTTTCAAATTATAATTTCCGAAATAAAATGGATTATCCGAATTGGATAAAAGTTTTAAATCATCAAATGTATCATACAAGTTTCTCTCATACGGGGATTGAGGGTATTCGTGTTTTATTAATTTTATAATGGAAAATCTCGTACGGGACTCCTTATCAAACATCACCGAAACATTTCCTTCCGTAGGACAAGGGAAAATACCCGGCTCAAAAGAAAAACATTCGTTAACAGGAGAATCATTTAAATAAAAACGCAGTCTCCCTTCCATACAATAAACAAAATAAAACTCTCCCTCTCCGGAACACAGTTCTAAAAGAACATCCTCAGTAAAAGTAAAGTCATATTGATAGTACTCTAAATAATTAAAGCACATGAATTGTAAACTGCCCTTTACCCTTTGATCATTGTATATAATTTTTGCTTCATTTATATCCTGATCAATTGTAGCATTAAAAATTTTAAGAGAATCTTCCCAGGTTCTCGGACTGTCTATCTGCAAGTGATTTAAGAAAATCATATTTTAAGATCTTTAGGTTAAATATTTTTGTTTTGAACAGTCTGTTCAACTCATAACTAAAATATAAGTATTGATACCTTAAGATAATTTTATTATAACAAACCATAGTAAAATAATTATGGTACTATAATTAACATATTGAAATTCTCAATTTTATACTTTCATGTCCCTTAAATCAACAAAATTATTTTTCCCAAAGTTTTATTTTTAAAAATTAAATTAAATAAACCATTATAAATCATAATTTTATTACAGTTTAATTTTTGATAAAATCCAAATAATGTACAATACAGAATTTTAAAAAATTGTAGATAGGGTTTTCAAATAACATTAAATTGTCTCAGAATAACAATTAAATATTAAATAAAACAAACCATTTCGATTTATCAAAATGGTTTGTCAGAAGGATAATATTTATAAAAAACTATATTTAAGATGCTGCTTTCTTATTGATTTTTTTCTCTGCTAATTTATTAAGTTTTTCATCAGCACCATATTCCTCGTCCAAGGTTTTTTGCAACTTTTTAGCGATATCATCGTGTCCAAGATCTTTCGCATATCTTACCGCAGTCCCGTAACTTGAAATTTCATAATGTTCTACTTTCTGAGCGTTGGCAATGAGTCCGGCATCACGAACATCTTTTTCAGCATCCTCTTTTAAAAAACTTTTAGCTTCCTTGATAAGTCCTTCCATTGCTTTGCACTTCTCATTCTTCATTTTTATTCCTAAATCTTTGCAGATTTCCTCAATTCTGGACTTATGAACTTCAGTTTCTTTGAGATGTGATTCAAATGCTTTTTTAAGTTGAGCATTACTTGAGTTTTCAGCCATTTCCGGCAAGGCCTTTATTAATTGATCTTCGGCACTATACAAATCAAATAGTTGGTGTTCAAATAAATCTTCTAATGTTTTCATATTTTCAATTTTTATTTTATTAATAAGACCAAACTAAAAGCTTATGATTGATCATATTGACTCAAATGAAAAAAAAATTAACGCATTTTAAATATATTAACAAAGGATGTGCTTATCAACGATTTTAATTTGCTATTGAGCTAAAATATTTATTTTAAGAGTAAATTTTTCCATAAGATTAAATGCAATTTTGTCAAAAATTCAATGATGTTTTTAATGAAAGTCCTTATCGGTAGTTTAGTAGCTACAACATGTATGACTGCTTTTAGCTTTTTGTGGGGATATGTTACAGCGACGCTAACCAAGGAACCAATCTTATTGAATATATTATTGAGAAGATCTAATATCTTCTCGAATTCCATTTCAAATCACAGTTTAAACGGTTGGTTTTTGCATTATTTTATCGGAGGTATTTTCATTTTAATTATGTACCTCCTATGGGATTACGAGTTAATTAAATTTAGTTTATTAAGTGCAATTTTAATGGGATTTGTAGCCGGTATTGTCGGAATAAGAGGATGGCAAATTATGTTTGCAGCTTCGCGAAAACCTCCCAGAATAAATTATTTAAATTATTACAATCAATTACTCTTAGCACACATAATTTTTGGAATAAGCGGTTATATGGTTTACCCCTATTTTGCATAGAATTTTGGTTCCCGCTTATCAATGCAGATTTGAACCGACCTCTTAGTTACTTTTTCTTCTCAATATTTCCTCTTTAATCAACTTTAATTCACGGCTCATCTCTCCACTAACAGCTGCGTTTTCTTGTGCCCTTCTTATGAGGTAAGGGATCACATCTGCTACAGGACCGTAAGGAACATACTTAGCTGAATTATATCCCGCAGCTGCTAGATTAAAAGTAATATTGTCACTCATTCCATATAGCTGACAGAAAGAAAGATGGGGATGTTTGGGGTCTATTTTTTTGTCCTCAATCATTTGAGCCTGCAATTCACAACTAACTGCATTATGAGTTGCCGCGCAAGATGCTATCGTGGTATAATTTTCGATACAATATACTATCCCATCATTATACATCTTGTCCGTATCAGCCTTAGATTTGTGAATGGGATTCTCGTAACCGTTTTCAGCAGCCCGCTTGGCCTCTTTCTCCATGTATGCTCCTCTGACCAACTTTGCACCTAGAAGATATTTGGCAGACAAAGCTTTCTGATGGGAAGTTTTTAAAAACTCCAACCGATCTTTTCGGTACATTTGAAATGTATTATAGACTATAACTTTCTCCTTATTATACCTTTCCATCATTGTATCAGTTAGCTCATCGATTGCTCGCTGTATCCAACTTTCTTCTGCATCAACAAAAACTCCAACTTTCATTACATTTGCTCTGTGACATACGGCATCTAACCTTTTCAACAAATTGGTTTTCTCTTGCCCTTCCTTTTCACTCAAGTTCTCACCCTTGCTCAATTTTTCTAAAAGATCATTCCGACACATACCTGTAATTTTTATACTAATGACCGGCACTGAAGCATTTGTTGCGGTGAAATCTATTGCCTTGAGAAATTCATTCATTGCCCTATTAAAATCTTCCATTGACTCTTTCCCTTCTACACCATAATCTAAAATGGTCAAAGTATCATATTTTGCTAATAAATCGATGGTACTTTGAGTTTCTAATAATGTTCTCCCACCACAAAATTGCTCATAAATAGTGTTACGAATGATGGTTTCCACAAATGGAACCCTTAGTTTAAAAGCAATTAAACCTATTTTAGAACCAATTTTGACTAAGCCTGCCTTATTCATCAAAGAAAACAAGCGGCTAGTCTTTTTAAGCTCAGCATCCGATTTTGATCGGAATGCAATTTCAGTATTTGAAAAATCTAATTTTGAGGGATATAATTTCATATTTTTAATCCTTTGGTCCAAAATGTCCATGCATGTTCAGCTTGTTTAACAAACATTGAATAGCCATTCATTATTTTTGCTCCTGCATTTTCTGCTCGGGACAAAAATAATGATTTGTCCGGATTATAAATCATGTCATAAAAATAATGTTCACCACTAATAGATGAAAAAGGAATTGAAGGACAATTATTGATATCGGGATACATTCCAACAGGCGTGGAGTTAATCACTAATTTGTGAGAAGAGAGATATTCAGGTATTGAATTATAGGAAATAAATTCCTCCTTTGATTGCCTGGAAACAACTTTAAATTCAATATCCATCTTTTTTAAAACCCACTGAGCCGCCGCAGAAGCCCCTCCCGAGCCAAGTACAAGTGCTTTTCCATTAAATTCGATAGGTAAAAAATCCTTTAAAGCCAATTCAAAACCAATGACATCAGTATTTTCTCCAAATAACAATTCATCTTGAATTTTGACTGTATTTACAGCTCCAATTTCTTTTGCCGCACTGCTTATTTGATCCAAATATGGAATAATGGTCTTTTTATGAGGTATAGTAACATTAAAGCCCAATAGATTTTCAATTTTTATCAATTGCTTAATCTCATGAATTTCTTCTATTGGATATAAATTGTATGAAAATTGAGACAAGGATAAATTCTCAAATTTCTTTTCGAAATAATATTTTGAAAAGGAATGGCCTAGAGGGTAGCCTATGAGACCTAATTTTAAGCTTTTTTCCTCCATATATGAAGATTTTTTCACAAGTGCAGCGTTCTGTCACAAAAGAAGTGACATTTTGTCACAAAAATATGCAATAAATCTGTAAATTTGCGCTTCAAGAATAAAATGACAGTTGAAATGTTTGACAAAGGGATATTGGAACAAAGCAAGGTAATTGATGAGACCAGACAAGGTGAGACTTATAATCACAATAGCGAGAGCAATATAGACGGAAAAAAGTTTTTTATAGAAAGCTATGGATGTCAGATGAATTTTTCTGATAGTGAAATAGTAGCATCAGTACTTATAGGAGATGGTTTCCAGCCAACTAACTTTTGGGTTGAGGCTGACTTGATTCTACTTAATACCTGCTCAATTCGTGAGAAGGCTGAAGATACTATTAGAAAAAGGTTGAGAGATTTTAATAGATTAAAAAAGGACAAACCGGGTATTCTAATAGGAGTGCTAGGTTGCATGGCAGAGCGATTAAAACATAAATTTTTAGAACAAGAACAGCTGGTAGATATCGTGGTAGGACCGGATGCTTACAGGGACATTCCCAATTTGGTTCGCACAGCTGAGGATGGTGATAAGGGAGTAAATGTCTACTTATCACGAGAGGAGACTTATGCCGATATAAGCCCGGTAAGATTGAATGACAATGGCATTTCAGCATTTATTTCTATCATGAGGGGCTGCGACAATATGTGTTCATTCTGTGTAGTTCCATTCACCCGAGGAAGAGAAAGGAGTCGTGATGCATTCTCCATTATAGCAGAGGCGACAGAATTATATAGTCAAGGTTATCGAGAAGTCACATTGCTGGGACAAAATGTAGATTCTTATAAATGGGAAAATCCGGAAGAAGGTAAAATTGTTTCTTTCGCCGAGCTACTGGAAAGTGTTGCCAATGTCGCTCCTGATTTGAGGGTGAGATTTTCAACTTCCCACCCGAAAGATATTAACGATGATGTCTTGTTTACAATGGCGAAATACAAAAACATCTGTAAATATATACATTTACCCGTACAGTCAGGCAATACTCGAATCTTAAAACTGATGAATCGGACCTATACTGCAGAATGGTACCGAGAAAAAATTGATAGAATTTATGAAATCATTCCGGATATAGCCTTATCCAGTGACATGATTTCAGGATTTTGCACTGAGACCCAGGAAGAACATCTGGAAACACTTCAAATGATGGAATATGCAAATTACAGCTTTTCCTATATGTTCTATTATTCAGAAAGACCCGGCACATTAGCCGCAAGAAAATATGCCGATGACATACCATTGGAGGTAAAAAAGCAAAGATTAACGGATGTAGTAAGACTTCAAGGTCAATTATCTTATGCACACAATTTAAAGGACATAGGAAAAACATTTGAAGTTCTAATTGAAGGGGATTCTAAAAGATCCGAACTTGATTTTAAAGGGAGAAATACTCAAAATAAAATGATCATCTTCCCTAAAATCGCAGATTATAAACCCGGTGACTACGTTAATGTTAAAGTAAATTCCGTCACTAGTGCCACCTTAATGGGAGAAATCGTACAGTAATAATAATGGAAGAATTAGATAAAATTAAAAGGCGTTATGGTATAATTGGCAATGCCGCCTCCTTAGAAAATGCTTTAAAAACTGCTGTACGCGTTGCTCCTACCGATTTGACGGTGCTAATTACAGGGGAAAGCGGTGTGGGGAAAGAAGTTTTTTCTCAAATTATTCATAATCAAAGTCCGCGTAAACATAATAATTTTATTGCTATCAACTGTGGAGCTATTCCGGAAGGAACGATAAACTCCGAACTTTTTGGGCATGAAAAGGGCGCTTTTACAGGGGCTGCGGGCGAGCGTAAGGGTTATTTCGAAACTGTAGACGGTGGAACGATATTTTTAGATGAGATAGGTGAAATGCCCTTGGATACGCAATCATTTCTTCTAAGAATTCTGGAGTCGGGAGAGTTTATTCGTGTGGGTTCTTCGAAGATTATTAAAACTGATGTCCGTATTATAGCAGCCACTAACGTAAATTTAGAAGGGAAGATAAGAGAAGGCAAATTTAGAGAGGATCTTTATTACAGACTTAACACAGTTCCTATTCAAATTCCCCCATTGAGAAAACGAAAAGAGGACATTTACCTCCTGTTTCGAAAGTTTTGTATTGATTTTGCTGAAAAATATAAAATTGCTCCTGTAAATCTGGACATGGATTCGCGTTCGCTTTTAGAAAACTATCAATGGCCGGGCAATATTCGTGAACTCAAAAATATAGCTGAACAGTTATCTATACTTTCTGAAAAAAGAAATCTGGATCTTGAGGATATTCAAAAGATTGCACCGCATTTAGTCACTCGGCATTTGCCCACGAAGGTTGATCACTACGGTTCTTCTGAGTCTATGCGCGAGCGTGAGATTCTCTATAAGCTTTTATTTGAAATGAAAAATGATGTCAATGATTTAAAATCATTGGTCTTTGAATTGATACGTAATAACAATTTATCAGTTTCTGAAAACACTTCTTTAAGACAACTGGCAGCAGGAAATATAGAATCAGAAAAATTCTTTAAAACTCAGGATATACATGCCTACTCTTCTTCAAGAGACTTAAATAGAGATCATGATTTGGAAGAAAATCCTTACATTATTCACAAAAAAGATGAGGAAGAATCTGTAGACCAATTTGACGAAAGCGAAGTGGTGGAAGAGGTTTTGTCATTAGAAAATATGGAGAAAGTTCTGATCAGCAAGGCACTTATAAAGCATTCCGGGAGAAGGAAGGATGCATCAGACGAGTTGGGCATTTCGGAAAGAACACTTTACCGCAAGATCAAGCAATATAATTTAGAGAACTAAAAACTATGAAATATTTCTGGCTTATTATATTGATCTTTTTTTCTTCATGTTATTCCTTCAGAGGAATAAGCATACCCGAAGATGTGAATTCCTATTTTCTTGAGACAGTCCAATCAAATACCGGCGAAGCACCGGTCGTTTTAACCCAAACTATATATCAAGCTTTTAGGGATAAAATTAGGGCTGAAACAAAATTACAATTTAGGGAAGATAATCCGGATGTAGAAATAGCTGCTACAATTACATCATACAGAATTACCTATGTGGCACCACAGCCGGGACAAAATGTTGCCAATAATCGTCTTACAATCGGTATAAATGTGGATTATACAGATAATAAAATGGAAGATCGATCTTGGAAGGCACCCTTCAGCAGATTTCGCGACTATCCTGCCGATGCTAATTTATTAGATATTCAAGATCAATTAATTAATGAAATTACAGAGGAAATTATGGAGGACTTTTTTAATAAAGCTTTCGGAGACTGGTAAAATAAAGTGGCTATATCGTGCATCAACCATGTAAAAAAGATAATTTATTGCTGTAGAACCTTCACTTTAAAAATCTGATAAAATTTTTTCTACAAATTCAAAGTAAAAAATCTTACTCAATTCATTTTATTTTATTAAATTTAAGCATAATTGGTTTGTCAAAATTAGGAATGGATACGACATTACTTTATCAAATATTGGAATCAAAGGAAGGTATGGAACATACTAGCCTGGAACAAATGGAAAATTGGTTGGTACAATTTCCCCATAATCCTGTTATTCTAAAGTTGATAAATAGTAAAAAAGAGTCGCTTGGTATAGAATTGAATGAATTGGATTGGAATCATTTATCTCTGACAACTCCGCATATAGATGATTTTTTTGTTCAACTGGACTACGATTCTAAACTTCTCGATAAACATATAGATATAGAAACAAATGCTATTGAGTCCGAATATCTAGCTGAGTCTATTAGTTCGGGTTCTGATGCCTCCCCCCAATCAGCAGATGACATAGAAGCAGAAAATATAGACTCCTCTCCTTCCATTGACCATCAGGTAACCCAGGAAGAGCAATTATCGCCTGAAATGGAATCCAATCTAGATGTTTTCCCTATTTCCAATAAGGATTCACTACCTGAAGAGGAGACAAATATTAACGAAGAAGCAATTTTAAAGGATTTTTCATCTGTAGAGCAAGTAAAATTGAAAGATATTGAAAATTGGACAGATGAAGACGATGACGAGATAATGATTTTCGAGATGGAGGATGAACATGAAAATGGTGAAGATGTGCATACATCACCCCATGAGAGGCATAAAGATAAAGGCTATGAGAAAATCTCAAAATCAAAAACGGGATTAACCGCTTTTACCCAATGGCTGAGAGATAAGAATCCTTCCAAAGAACAAAGTTTTGAAGTTTTTGGTGATTTTGAGCCGAAGCAAGAAAAAGTAAAGAAGAAAAAGAAGAAGAAATCTAAAAAATACAAAAACAAGCTAAAGACCAAAAGTGGTCTTCTAAAAAAGCATTATAATATTAAAATAAATAAAAGATTGAAGTCAGTAATTGAATTTGCCGACCAAAGTTTATTGGATCCAAAAGATATTATTTCAGAGACTTTAGCTGAAATTCTGGTTGAACAAGAGCATTATTTCCGCGCAATTGATATGTATCAACGATTAAGTTTGGCATTTCCGGAAAAAAGTGTTTACTTTG
>CALCSX010000113.1 GCA_937894165.1 uncultured Saprospiraceae bacterium
AATCTACAGCCTGCACTTTTACAAAGACTTCTCTGTTCAGTTTTTTAATATCTATTAAGAAAGAGAAGGAGGAATCACGTATCGGTTGAGTTGTATGCTCTGCCCAGTCTCCTGTCTTGTTATAGGTAGAGAAAATTCTGTATCCCGCCACATCCAGATCTGTTGGTGAAGCCCAATTCAATTTAATTTGTCCACTTTTATCACAAGTTCCAATCAAGGAGGCTGGTGGCTGAGGTGGTGTTAAATCGTTCTTCTGAAATAATACTGAATATGAATCATACTCATACCCATAAATATCTATTGCCCTTATTTTGTAATATGCGGAGTTAATAGATGAATCATCTATCCAGTCTCGACTGGTTATTGGTAAATTGGTTGCAATCGTATCATATTTTCCCTCCATATCCACACTTCTCGTCACTGTAAAACCCTCAATTTTATTTTCAAGACTATCAGGAAAGCTCCACTCTAAAAGTACATTGTCGGTTTCGTATATCTCCTCTGCATTGAATAGTAGAGGTGATCTTGCAACTCTCGGTGGTAGAATATATACTTGCAATGTATCAGACCATGGACCGACATCACCCCACAGGTTCACACCTCTCACCCGGTAAACATACGTAGTATTAAATGCAGGAAGGCTCATTTACGGGATTTGACATAACTGTTATTATGGACGAATTGCTTAATATTGAAAATTCAATCGCTAATTCATCAATTTCATGGAATATTTATCCGAATCCAACAGTTTCAGAAGTTAGAATTGAACTTTCCGAAGATTTAAGCAAAGTAACTAAGGAAATAAGAATTTTTGATTCATTTGGTAGACTTACAAACTTAAATCTACCTAAAATTTCACCTAATTCCAACCAAATAGATTTAGATTTCAATTCTTTTGCAACCGGAATCTATAACGTTGTGCTATATACTGATAATGAAATTTATACTAAGAAAATACTGAAACTATAAATCTGATTCAATTCATTCTGCATATTATTTTTATCTATTTTATTGCTTCCAAGAGTACGTACATTGCTCAGGAACTTAAATGTGGCATTTAAAAACTATTGGACAGTGATTCAAAGTTAGGAATTTAAGACTGGAAAAATATTCCAGAATTCACTGAAAAACACTACCCCAACTCCTCCCCTAATTTCTCCAAATCCCTCACCCTCTTTCCATACCTATTATATAACACAAAAGGGAATAAAAGCCAAGAGCCGACATTACTGATTTCATTTAGAAGGGTGTTGTCCTGCTGTGTCAATGCTAAAAATTCAAAGTAGCCGGAATATTGCACTAAAAGGTAGAGGAAAATATAAAGCGCTTGAATAATGAGCACCTTTAAAAAGAAATTTCTCGCATCTTGATAGGAAGCTTTAGTCGCTTCAAGAGCGTTTTGTTCTGAAATATTTTCTTTGCCGACAGGAAATTTTCTGTAAAAGAAATAGAGGGCAGCAATAGCAAAAATGAGGAAAGGGTGGATGAATTGTAAGGTGAAACTGAAATATATGCCAAATCCTATAAGGAAATAAGCTATGCCAAGAACTATTTTTTTCATCAACTTATCCTCCTCATTCCAGGAGGAAATAATCATTTGGATTTTGTCCTCGATAGTTAGTGGGCGTTGATGAATATGGTTTGGATGAATCATAAATAAAATATTTATGCGGTTATATTAACCAGCTCTTCCTTAACTAATTTAATCCGCTTTTGATATTTGATAACTGAAAATATCCCGCCGGCCAAAAAAGCTAAGACTAAAATTACTTCCGTACTTAGCTCGATATTGCCACCGGGTAAAAGATCTAAATTTATTAGGGATGTATATTTTTCTAAAAAATAAAATGCAAATAATATCGATCCGACTCCTAGATAATAATATGATATATTGATCCTTCTGTTAAAAGCAATAATTATTTCGTTTATTTTTTCTTTATCGAATTCGTGTAAAGTCTCGAATTTGCCGGACATAAAATTTTGTAAAATCACAACAATGACCGCAAGCAGACCAAAACTTCCCAATATAACATTTTCCCAGCCTATGAAAAGTAATACAAAGGCTAAAACAATAAACCCAACAATTTTAGATACCCAATTATTATTTGCCTTCTCTTCAGAAATCCAGGCATTTGCCAACATGACGATCTTATCGGTTGGCTGTAAATTAGTCGGCTGAAGGTGGTCAGGATGCAACATGTTAATTGAATTTACTATGATGTAAATTCAAAAATACATTATTTATCGAACAAAAGGAAATACTTTCAAAATAATCTATACGTCAAACTCTAGAGTATCGCCCGGCCTAATTTTGTCGTCATCATCGTCATTATCTTCGGGCTCAATATCCTCAGTATTATCTTCAATCTCATCTTCAACATCAGCTTCCATCGGTTCCGGATCAGTATCGAAAAGTCCCGGTTGAATCGGTTCTTTGATAACTTCTTCAGTGTCCTCAATGACTGCTTCTTCATCGTAGGAAACGAGCTGAACTCCGGTCAGAATTTGATCGCTCAACTTATTGCCCAGCGCCTTCCAGCCCTTCACATCAATAAATGAATCCAAATTAATTTCACCCTCGATTTTCTTGCTTTTCAACTTGTAATCGTAACGAACTTTGGCATTTTTCTTCGTGGTAGCAAATAGCAATTTACTGTTAGGATGGTCGGTTAGATAGGAAAATCTCTGATGTGTCGAAGAAGTCTCGATCTGGAATCTCTTCACCATCGTCCATTCCTTGGAGCCATCGATATAGACTGCACTTATGACGACATTGTCTTTAACTTTGCCGAAATCGACTATTTCATTCAAGTTGAACTTGTAATGCATTTCGTTGAAATCCACAGGAAAGACTTCGTAAGTGCCGTCTTTATACAAGAACAGGATAGAATCCCCTGTATCAAATTCCCCGATATAGGTTCCCCGCTCATCCAAATTCAATCGGCTGGTATTTTCATCCAACCACACTTTTTGGGCGCCGAGGGTAGATTTTCCAATGGATTTCTGCTCTATTTTTCGAACCGGGTATTTGGTAAGAACATTTCCTTTGGAACTTCTGCCTTTGATATCGAGATGAGAAAAATCGAAATCTAGCATTTTAACCCGCGCTCTAGAGCTTTGCGTCAATTGAACAGCCACAACTTCCGCCTCCCCATTGGCATGCGCAGCAAAATACAGCACTTTAGAACCGCTTTCTCCTGAAGTAAGGTCATATTCTCTGTCCCGCGTGATGGAGGTGACATTGAACCTCTTCGCCATCGCCCGGCCCGTGCCACCGTCCAGATAAACCATATTGTAGGTTGTCCTATCGTCATTTTTTCGCCAGACATCGACATGGATAATATTCTTGCCGACGAAGGTTTTATCCGAAATTCGAGTGACGCTGAATTTCCCATCTGCGAGAAAAACGATCACATCATCGATATCCGAACAATCGGTTACAAACTCCTCCTTCTTCAAATCCATGCCCACAAAGCCCTCCTTTCGGTTGACATACAACTTGGCATTATTAAAAACTACTTGCTGCCTTTCGATCTGATCAAACTGAACGATTTCCGTCAGCCTCTCCCGCCCCTTGCCGTACTTTTCCTTTAAATTCTTATAATAAGCTATCGCATAATCCGTCAAATGTGCCAAATGATGATTCACCTCAGCTATCTCCTCCTCCAATCGCTGCAATAATTCCTCCGCCTTGAAGGCATTGTATTTCGAAATTCTACGGATTTTGATTTCCGTCAGCTTATGAATATCCTCTTCAGTAAATTCACGATGCAAAATCAGCCTGCCCGCGGTATTGGATTGATCCATCGAAGGGGTGACGATGTATTTCCTCATTTCCTTATCGATGACCTGTACTACCTCTTCCCAGCTCTCACACTCTTCTATCTCCCGATAAACTCTGTTTTCAATAAATATTTTCTCGAGGCTCGAGAAATGCCATTTCTCCAGCAATTCACCCTTTTTGATCTCCAATTCCTGCTTCAACAAGCTTTTGGTGGAGGCTGTATTGTGTTTCAGGATGGTAATTACATCTGTAAATACGGGTTTGTTGTCGACGATGACACAGGCGTTAGGCGAAATACTCACTTCACAGTCTGTAAAAGCGTAGAGCGCATCCGTCGCTACTTCCGGGGATATGCCCGGGGCTAAATCGATAGCTATCTCGACAAATTCGGCGGTGTTATCGACTACCTTTTTGATTTTAATTTTGCCTTTTTCATTGGCTTTAAGGATAGATTCAATCAAGTTGGTCGTCGTGACGCCGTAAGGCAGATCTTTTATCAGCAGGGTAGATTTGTTGAATTGCTCAATTTTGGCTCTAACTCTTATCTTCCCGCCTCGTTCACCATTATTGTAATCGGTGACATCGACCATGCCACCTGTCTGAAAGTCCGGGAAAATTTTAACTGCTTTGTCTTTCAAAATATCAATGGAAGCATCAATCAACTCATTGAAATTGTGAGGCATTATTTTAGTGGAAAGGCCAACCGCTATTCCTTCTACACCCTGAGCCAGTAGCAAAGGAAACTTACAGGGAAGGGTGATAGGTTCATTTTTTCTACCGTCGTAGGACAGTTGCCAGCGGGTGGTCTGAGGATTGAATAGAACTTCGAGAGCGAATTTTGTTAAACGAGCTTCTATATACCTCGCTGCAGCCGCGGAATCGCCTGTCCGGTAGTCTCCCCAGTTTCCCTGAGTATCGATAAGAAGATCTTTTTGTCCCAATTTCACCAATGCATCGCCGATAGCGGCATCGCCATGCGGGTGGTACTGCATCGTTTGACCGATTACATTCGCCACCTTGTGATAGCGACCGTCGTCCATCATGAACATGCTGTGCAAGATCCGGCGTTGAACGGGTTTCAATCCGTCTTCGATGGCAGGAATAGCTCTTTCCAGGATCACATATGATGCGTAATCGAGGAAATATTCCTTGTACATGCCGGATAAGGTTACAACTTCTCCGCTTATAGAATTTTTATTGGGTTCTTCACTCATTTAACAATGTCCGTTCATTAGCAAATCCCTATATATTAAGGCATCTGTTTCAAAACAAGCACAAATATATAAAAAATCGTGATTTGATCCAATTATTAAATACGATGGAGGAGAGTTTTTGGAGAGTTATAGGATTGTATGGTTTTTTTGAACCATTGAGGCATGAAGGGGCATTAAGGACTTAATTTTATTTAACTGCTTGATCTGTAAGACCCAATTACAATCATAAGCTAGCATGGGGTTTGGATGCCTGCGGCATGTTTAAAAGGCTCACAGATTTCACGGATTACACAGATTTGGCACAGATGGATATTTTCTCCCGCAGATTTCGCTGAATTCGCAGATGGGATATGCTTGCAGCATATTGTTAGATTCTAGATATTGATCATATTCACAAGTAAATTGAATTTGAAAATTATAATCTAGAAATCCTATAATCTAGTTAATCATGGTTCAGACAATTTACCGCAGATGCGCAGAGGTTGAAGAGAGATTTCTCAGATTTGGATGCCTGCAGCATTGTTAATGACTCACAGATTTCACGGATTTCACAGATTTGACAAAGATGAGAGCGCCAGTTTCATTGGTTTCTCCCGCAGATTTCGGGGATTGTGCAGAGAGCTGTTTGGGATGCCTCAGGTATCAAGTTTTTAGCCACAAATACACGAATGGATTCGCGCGCCGAGAATTGTTAATATTTATAAAAAAAACAGCACAATGATTCCACCATTCAATCGCCTTCACTCAATTTACGAAGTAAATAATCAAACTTTGCGGTCTTGGTGTCAAAAAAACTTACTGAGTGAAACGAACCAAATGTCTAACTTTGTGACCTCTGTGCCTCCTTTGTGTCTTGGTGGTAAAAAAGAGAAGTATTGCCGTAGGCAATAAAAGTCATTTTTGTTCCTAAAACTGTTTAAAGATACCCAAAGAATGAATTTCCTATTTATCCAAAAACGCTTCGAATTCAGCAAGCATGTGAACTTCTTCAGGAGCAGATGTGAAATAGCTTCGAATAACCTTATCGAATGTAGCGGTAAAACTTCCTGACCAACGCTTGCCCGCTTCATATTCATCAATAGTTAATGTTCCTCTCATCTCCTCCGGCTCTGTGCGGACAGTATAATTATCTGTTACTATATCGTAATCAAATAAATAATATTGAATTGAGGGAACAGAGTCTCTATATTCACGTTGGTTAAGTTCGTATGTTTCGGGTACAAGGGGGATATTGTAAATATAAATCAGTCTATTCGGAAAGCCCATATTATCTAAAGTGTGCATACTTAAATTTAAAGTTCCATTCTCATTCAGTTCTGTATGACTTACCCGAAAATTGATCAAATCCTCATTCATATTAATATCAACCCTCCCTTTTGTATAGTCTAAGTCGAAATGAGTTTCCGTTTTATAACATGACAAAATCAAAGTGGATAGAAGAAAAAGATAAAAGTATTTCATTTTCGATTTTTTTAAAATTAATGAGAGGTAACAGTCAATTTTAAAATGTAAATATTCTTGTAAATATAATAAAAGAAACTAAAAGAGAAGGATATTTAGGAAAAATGATCTAGCTAGAGACATATAGAAACTTACGTTAGCATTGAAATAGGATGCCTGCGGCATTGCCAATCCCCGGAAGATTATTTAGAGAAGCTTACTTCTTGGATGCCTCCGGCATCTTTATTTTTTGGACGCAAAGAGCGCAATGAACCGCAAAGTGCGCAAAGAATTTCTTGATTTTATATAAAGAAAAAATAAAAAAACTCCTTTATATTTTAAATTTTTTCCTTTAATTTACGTAGTAAATAATCAACGCTTTGCGATCTTTGCGCCCTCCCTCCGCGTGCTTTACGTTAAAAAACTTGGTGAGTGAAACGAACCTAATATCCAACTTTTTGTCTCCTTTGTACCTTCTTGGTATTCGACCGTTCTAGCTTCGATTACGCTCAGCTACCAAGGTTCTATGTTCTGGATTGGGCAAGTTCTTAGGATTTTGAAGACAGCCTACATATTCCTCCTATACTGACCCCCAACCTCATACAAAGCGTGCGTTATCTGCCCCAAGGAGCAATATTTCGAAACTGTCATCAGTACTTCGAAGAGATTTTCGTTTTGAATGGCCTTCTCTTGAAGAATTTTCAACCACTTCGCCCCTCTTTCCTCATTAGCCGCTTTCAAATTATTCAAAAACTCGATCTGATCCAACTTTTCTTGCTCCTCCGCCCTGATAACCTCTCCCGGAATGATCGTCGGAGAGCCATCTTTGCCTAGGAAGGTATTTACTCCGATAATTGGCAGTTCTCCGGTATGCTTTAAGGTCTCGTAATAGAGACTTTCCTCTTGAATTTTTGATCTTTGATACATGGTCTCCATTGCGCCTAGCACCCCGCCACGCTCTGTGATTCTATCAAACTCCAGTAAAACAGCTTTCTCCACTAAATCTGTCAGTTCCTCGATGATAAAAGAACCCTGCATCGGATTTTCATTTCGCGCCAGCCCTAATTCTTTGTTGATGACCAACTGGATGGCCATCGCGCGTCGCACACTTTCCTCGGTCGGAGTGGTGATAGCTTCGTCATAAGCGTTGGTGTGCAGGGAATTGCAATTGTCATAAATAGCGTACAGCGCCTGCAATGTCGTTCTGATATCGTTAAAAGAAATTTCCTGCGCGTGTAGGGATCTTCCCGATGTCTGGATGTGGTATTTCAACATTTGGGAACGCTCATTGGCCTGATACTTTTCCTTCATCGCCTTCGCCCAGATCCTCCTCGCTACTCTTCCTATAACTGCATATTCTGCATCTTCCCCATTGGAAAAGAAGAAGGACAGGTTGGGAGCAAAATCGTTGATATCCATCCCGCGGGACAGGTAATACTCTACATAAGTAAAGCCATTGGCGAGGGTGAAAGCTAACTGCGTTATTGGATTTGCGCCGGCCTCAGCGATGTGATATCCTGAAATAGATACAGAATAGAAATTTCTGACGGCTTCTTTGATGAAATATTGCTGCACATCACCCATCAATTTCAGCGAAAATTCCGTGCTGAAGATGCAGGTGTTTTGCGCCTGGTCTTCTTTTAGAATATCAGCTTGTACTGTCCCCCTTACCGATGCGAGGGTCGTCTTTTTTATGTTTTCATAAACATCAGCAGAAAGTACCTGGTCTCCGGTAACGCCAAGTAACATCAACCCAAGTCCATCATTGCCATCGGGAAGCGCACCCTGGTACTGTGGTCTGATTTCTGGTGCATCTTTAAAGATCTCTTTGATTTTAGCTTCTACCTCTGCCTCAAGTCCGTTTGCTTTGATGTATAGTTCACATTGCTGGTCGATGGCTGCATTCATGAAAAATCCTGCCAGAATAGCCGCCGGACCATTAATGGTCATGGACACTGAGGTCAGCGGATCTGCCAGATTAAAGCCTGAGTATAATTTCTTCGCATCATCCAGACAGCAGACAGAAACCCCGGAGTTTCCGATTTTTCCATAAATATCAGGCCGGTGATCCGGATCATGACCGTATAAGGTAACTGAATCAAAAGCCGTGGACAGCCGTTTTGCAGGCATGTCTTTGCTGACATAGTGGAAGCGTTTGTTGGTGCGTTCCGGCCCGCCTTCTCCCGCAAACATTCGCGCAGGATCTTCTCCCTGACGTTTGAACGGAAAAACTCCGGCT
>CALCSX010000114.1 GCA_937894165.1 uncultured Saprospiraceae bacterium
CTTTTATGATGATAAATTCAAGAATCATCCATTCTTGGCAATTCCGGCAAGACACCAAGCATCTACCCACGTTTTTCATCAATATACATTACAGATTAAGGGAGAAAATAGAGATTTCATCAAAGATGAGCTTGCTAAGGCGCGGATTCCGGCGATGATTTATTACCCTAATCCTTTGCACATTCAAAAACCTTATTTGCAATCAGGTCATTTTCCGGTGACAGAGGACTTATGCGGGAGTGTTTTGTCCTTGCCGATACATACTGAAATGCAAGCCCCCGTTTTAGAATATATTAGTGACAACTTACTTGAAATTTTGGAAAATTTGCAATAGAAACTTACGCTATGCTTTTTGCCACCATTGTACAATTTCTTATTCTGTTTGTATTTTCAATACTGACTGTTCAATTGGCTAAAAAAAGAACATTTAAGATTCTCCTATCATTGTTAGCTTCGATTTTCATCAATTTGCAGATCAGTTCACTTTATTTCGGCGGCAGTTTTATAGATTACAAGTTTTATATGCATTCACTACTGCGGAACGAAGACCTTTTAAGTGAATTTTTTTTAATTCCGGTTTTACTGTTTTGTGGTTCAACGGCACTTTTTACCTTCTTATTATTTTGGCTATCGCAATTTGCCGATCGTAAAATAAATATTTCCGGAGGTATCAGAATTACTATTATAGTGCTCGCTTTAGTAGGAATGAGCTTTAAGGGGGGCATTATAAACAGCATTTTTCATATTGTCAAAATCATTTCGGCACCGGATAAGAATCTGCTTGAAAGTATGCAAGCCTTAAATATTGAGGGGGAGGATTATACTTTTCCGGATCAGGTGAAGGCGACACCGGGAAAAAATTTGATAGTAATTGTACTGGAATCGATGGAAAAAGGGTTATTGGAGGACAGTTTTTCACATTTGACTCCTAATCTTCGGCAACTTTCTCAGGATTGGACGTATATGGAGATGAACCAGATTGAAGGTGGGGCATGGACATCCGGTTCGTTGTACACAATGATGACCGGCATCCCCGCATTTTTCCGCGCACCCGGCAATAATAAATTTCTTGGTTCATCAGGTTCTAAGTTGAGTACGATGCCGCTGGTTTTGGATTCCGCCGGATATCAACTCAAATATTTATTGGCAGCTCCGGAATTCAATGGATTGAGAGATATGTTGACGGCTTTGGGCTTCGAAGTGCGATCAGAGAGCGAATTTGATCAGAAATATGAGGAAGTTTCGTGGGCGGGAATGCATGATTATGATTTAGTTGAAGAAGTTAAAAAGGAATTACTATTATTAAATAAGAGCTCCCAACCTTTTGCCCTATTTACTTCCACTATTTCAACGCATTTTCCGGAGGGAGTTTATGATGCGCGTTTCGAGAAAATATTGGAATTTCAGGGCAGTGAGATTGAGACCATGATTGCAGCGACAGATTATTTGACAGGCGATTTGATATCTTTTTTAAAAGATGAAGACATGTTGGATTCTACTGCAGTGGTTATTATACCTGATCATATTTGGATGGGATATAATGCCAGAATTGTCAATAAACTACCGAAAGAAAGAGGTTTGTATTTTTTATCTAATATACCGAAGGAAGAATTTTCTTACTATAATGACGCAAGTATTTTTCAGTTTGATCTGCCAAAACTTATTTTGGAAGCTGCCGGAGTTCAACATAATGTGAAATTTCTGATGGAATACCAAAAACGCGAAGAGGCGAAAGATTTTTCAGAAAAAAACAGTGACAAAATATTATCTTTAAATGAAGCATCTTTTCTGAGAATACACGGGATTGAGATGAAACGTGTCAAAAGGAAGTTGAAGCGTGATTTTATAGAGTACGAATAAAATATCAAAATGGTAATAATTGGGGCATTAGGGCTGGCAACGGATGTTCTTCAAATCTTAATTGACAGAGGAGAGGATGAAGAATTGTTTTTTTATGACGATGTCAATGGCAATGATAAGGAATTTTTTTTTGAAAAATATCCTATCATCAGAACTGAAATGCACCTTGTAGAAATTTTCAAAGAGGACAACAGATTTATTTTGGCTGTGGGCAGTCCGGAGTTAAGATCTCAGTTATCTAATAAATTTATAAAATTGGGTGGAATTCCCGAGAATTGTATAAGCCCATTTAGTCGTATTAGTGCTCTCAATGTGAGTATAGGATCGGGAGCGTTTATAAGTTCGGATGTGATTATTGCAGGGAATACTAAAATAGGTGTTTTCTCCTTGGTTTATCATTTTACTTTCATTGCCCATGACTGTACACTAGGTAATTTCGTTCAAATTGCTGCCGGCACGAAAATTATGGGTAGATGTAGCCTTGGAGACAGTGTTATGATTGGGCCAAATGTAACTATCAATCCCGGGGTGAAAATAGGTTCAAATTCCCAAATCGGTGCGGGATCGGTTGTCACCAAAGATATTCCGGATAATTGTATTGCTTTCGGCGTGCCGGCTCGCATTATCAGTACAAAAGATAAAATTTCAGAAGGATGAAATTAAATCTACATCTTTTCAGCAACGAAAAATTCGTCGAGGGAGCCATATTGCAATTTGAAAAGTATCACCCGGAAGAAAATATTTATATTATTAATTCCGGGGAGGAAATCAATTATGGAATTCCAACTTCATTGAAGACCTCCGTTTTTTTCTCGAATTTCGAGAATGGGAAATCCATTGGAGAGGTTCAAAAAATTGCGCTGAAGCACAATGTAAAAAATGTATTTATACACAGCCTCGATTACTTAAAAGCGGGCATTTACCTTAAATTGTTAAAAACCCGAAACTTCAAAAGCTTTTGGATTTTTTACGGAGGAGATTTCTATTCTCAAATTACAGAAAAATTCAATTTCTTTGATAATACCAATATTCAAACTATTAGGAAGCATTCTTCCTTCCATAGAAGATTCAACAGCTTAAAATATGTATGGAAATATGGGATGACCGGCAAAAAAGCCATCCAAAAGGTCATTTCTGAATTGGATTTTTTCTGCTTTTGGAATGAATATGAGTTAGAAAATGTGAAGAAATATTTCAAAACTAATGCACAATTCAGGTGGTTTATCTATACATCCGCCATTAATGTGGGAGGAGAAACTTCATTGGAAGACAAAAAGGACAATATTTTACTTGTCAATCATTCGGCATCCCGATGGGGCAATCACCACACGGTCATTGAAAAATTGCTTGAAATAGACGCTATTCAATATTTTAATGAGATTATTATGCCTCTGAATTATGGAGAAAATCTTATTCGTGAAAGGGTAATGAACTTTTGTGAATCGAAGGATATTAAAAACACCAAATTTCTAACAACATTTCTTCCTCCAAAAGTGTATTTCGATATTTTAAATCAAGTTTCAATCGCTGTTTTTGGAGCAAAAAGGCAGGAAGGTGCAGGAAATGTATTTTATTTACTTAAAAAGGGGACAAAAATATTTCTTAGATCTGAAAACCCAATGCTAGCGTATTTGAAGAATTGTGGTTTCATCGTTTTTAGTTTTGAAGAAGACATGAATCATTTAAGTGATTTGGAACCTCTATCAGAAGCGAATATTAGAAATAATAAAGAGTGTTACGAATCAATTTTTAATGAAAGCAGGATTGAAGATTTTATGTCAAAGTTGTTGATCAATTGAAGGGTGAGATAAGAAGTAAATTATGTGGGTAAAAAGGATTTTCGATTTCTTTATGGCATTTTTCGGATTATTATTAGTGGGATGGCTAATTTTGATCGGATGGTTGATAAGTTTTTTGGATACCGGGATAAATGGATTTTTTCTACAGCGTCGCGTGGGGCAAAACGGAGAGATTTTCAATATCATAAAATTGAGAACTATGGGAGCCGGCATTACGGAAAACCCTGTATTTTCTTCTCCTGCGAGTTTAAGTCCGGTGGGAAGATTTTTGAGAAAAAGCAAGTTGGATGAATTACCACAATTAATCAATGTTTTGATGGGACAAATGAGCTTTGTAGGTCCTCGGCCCCATGTGGAAGGATTTGCGGATCGATTGGAAGGAGAGGATAGGAAAATATTGCTCTTAAAGCCGGGTATCACCGGTCCTGCCAGTATAAAATTTGCCAATGAGGAAGAAATATTGATGCAGCAAGATGATCCAATAAAGTATAATACTGATATTATTTACCCCGAGAAAGTTAAAATAAACCTTTGGTATTACTATAATCGATCTTTTATGTATGATGTCAAAATTATATTAAAAACAATGCTTAGAATTATCAATTAAAATATATGCTTTTCATTCTCAAGTCACTTTTACAGTCAGCTAATATTTTTATTATTTTAATAATAGTAGCCGGTATATTGTATTATCTGAAAAGATTGAAATGGAGTTTTCGCGTGCTGGTAGTTGCTTTGATTTGGATTTTTATTTGTCTTACACGTTTTGTGCCTGAGGCATTATTAAAGGGGTTGGAAGCAAGTTTTGAGGTTTATGATCCAAGACTACATCCTGAAATAAATGATTCTGTCTACATTCATGTTTTAGGGGCCGGACACAGCTTGGACTCCAAACTACCTGCATTAGCCCAGCTTTCGCACGGAGCTCTGGCGCGCTTGGCCGAGGGAATTAGAATATCCAACATGTATCCGCGTGCGCATCTGGTAGTTTCAGGATATTCCCATAGTGGAAATGAAAGTCATGCGGAGGTATTGAGGAGAGCTGCCATTGAAATGGGAAGTAAAGTGGATAGTATTATTGTATTGAATGAACCCACTAATACTTTTGAGGAATCCATAGCTCTTGCTGAAATTTTGACACCCAACACACCTTTTATTCTCGTTACTTCAGCCAGTCATATGAAAAGAGCTCATTATCTGTTTACAAAAATAGGATTACAACCTATTGCAGCACCAGCAGATTTTCTTGTGAAAGATAGTGAGCAAGGGCGAAGATGTTTTTTATGTGTCAGTCCAATAAATATGTCCAAAATGGATAAATGGATTTATGAAAAATTGGGTTTTTGGAAAGAAAAAATTTCGAACTAGATTAATAATAATATTGGGGCTGCTTGTTTAAATTCAAGCTAAAATCGCACCTTTATATAATATTTGACAGAGATTTAGCCTTAAGCATTCGAAATATGTATAAACACTTACTACTTTTAGTGATTTTGCTTCTTTGTAACAATCTTGTATTCTCTCAATCCGAAGCAGAGGATACACTTCGTTCAGCGCGATACAATTATATGCTTCTTGATAGACAAGAGGATTTGATGGTCAATAGTGTATATCTTTCCGGCGAGCCAAATAAAAGAATCCATACAGGGATCAAACCCTATAGATATGATATGTTTGATAGAATGGAATGGGATGATCAGGCTTTTCAGTGGGATCAGGGGATGTTTAGACATTTTTATGATGTAAAGGGTGCAAATCCCGATACCATCTTAGAATATAAGCCTTACCGAGGCTCACGTAAATTGGGATCTTGGCTACACAATAAATTATTTAATGAATCACTCATTTATTTGAAATCTAATAATCCCAAAGCTCCTGAAGATTTCAATATAGCTATCAACCCCATATTTTTTCTTGAAGCAGGTCCCGGAAATGGAGATATTCCCAATTATTTCATGAATGGAAGAGGTGTTTGGGTTAACGGGAACTTTGGCAAGTTCAGTTTTTATACCATGATAGGGGAAAATCAAGGTAGATTTCCGAGGGTTTTGAATCAATATTATACGCAAAGAAGATTTGCTCATGGTTGGGGATTTAGGAAGAACTTTAAAGAAGGAGGACATGATTTTGCGATGGCTATGGGTGAAGTTAATTATACGCCGAACAATTATTTTAATTTTACGCTGGGGCATGGGAAGCATTTTTGGGGGGAAGGATATCGATCATTATTTATTTCGGATTTCGCTTTACCATTTCCTTTTTTCAAAATTGAAACCACAGTTGGTTCGATAAAATATATCAATATGTGGGCAGTCCACGCGGATGGTACAGGGGGTAGAGGTTTGGATATTTTCCCAAACAAATATACCTCGATGCATCTTTTGAGTTGGAATGTAACTTCGAGATGGAATGTGCAATTATTTGAATCCAATGTATGGGCATCTGATAGTACAGGTGGAGGCGGTTTTAATGTAAATTTTCTCAACCCGATCATATTTTATAGAACGGTGGAGCTGCAGGCAGGCTTTGGTGGCGGGAATGCGCTGGCGGGAATATCAAGCTCCTATAATTTAGGAAAAGGATATAAATTATACGGACAATTTGTATTGGATGACTTTAAGTTGTCGGCATTTAAAGAGAGGAATTTGGGTCATTGGCTAAATTTATACGGATTTCAATTGGGTGCTTTGAAGGCGGGCACGGCGGGAAACACGAATTACAGTGTTGGTTTGGAATGGAACAGAGTAAATCCATTTGTGTATAGCCACCGAAGTTCGGCAACCAATTATGTTCATTTGAATTATCCTTTGGCACATCCATGGGGTTCGGGTTTCAGAGAGGTTTTACTTCACGGACAATTGAGGTATAAGCGATGGTTTTCCGAGTTGTTTTTATCTGTTGGTACTGCGGGCAGGGATACAGCGGGCTTGAATTTGGGAAATGATCTTTCACGGAGTTATAATGATAGGGAATTGGGAGATTTGGGTTATAATTTTCCTACCGGAAATGCTGCCACTATTGTCAATGCCCATTTTAATGTTGGATACGTAGTTAATGTGAGTACCGGTTTAAGATTTGAAGCGGGGGTAAGGTTGCGGCGCGAGCGTTTTAAATTCTCAGCAGACACGCAAGCCAATCCATTCAATTGGATTTTTGTAGGCTTGCGAACACCATTCATGAATAGGTATTACGATTTGTAATCGGAGACTTGGAAAGTATAAAGAATTTCAGAATCTAATATTAATGAAAAAGAAAACATATTTTATAATAGTCTTTATTTTTTCTTTTATAAACTGCTTTAGTCAATCTATTGATACTCTAAATCAATTTTCTAAGGTCAACGAAGAATTGTTTTGGAAAATTCTATCAAAGAATTACCCATTTACATATGAGGAAATTCAAAATTATGAAGAGGATATTAACTTTTACTTTTTATCTTCTAATGAGAGAATAAATTGGTCGGCCGAATTAATTAAGAAATATGAATCCTCACTAAGTAAAACATATGAACTACAAAGAAATAAGGGAATTCATTGGAATGAATCGCTGATTAAAGAGTTTTTGGATAGAGATTGGTTAGAATGGAGCGAATTGTATTTTAATAGAGAGCTAACTATTTCGAAACAATTATTTGAAGAAGTAAGAAAGAATTTTCTCACAACTAAGTTTATCATTGGAGAAAGTACCGATAGTGTAACCTTTTATTATAATCATGAATATTTTACGAAGGAGAGATTTTTTCAAGATTATTTGAAGCATTGGTATAAAGAAGCTGATAGTACAAGAGTTAATAATTATGAGGCATTAAAGCAATATTTTGGATTCAAAATATCTACTGTTCCAGTTGATAGCATTATTAAATATCACGAAGCGTTCGATTGGTATGATTTTACGCGATTTGCAGAAATTTCTTGGACTTGGAAAAGCTTCATCATGCTATACCCTTATCTATATGAAAACAATATTCCTAAAAACAAATCATTCTATAATCGATTGTTAGACATCAAAATTGATTCTATATCTTTAGCTGAATTCTACCAACAATCTCAAGCCAAGTCAAGACTTTTTGAAATCTTAACTTCTGATGATAGATATGGTTCAGTTCCTGCAATAGACGTTGGACAGGAAGGATATCCATATTCTATTGAACTAATGGAGGAATTTAATTTTCAAGATTCATTTCCTGAAACTTTAAAGAATTTTTATTTCGAAGTAGGTCACTCAGCTGAGGGGCCTAAACGATTTTTAGATATAATGTTTCTAGATAGAGGCTACGCTTTCCCGTCATTTATCTGTTCTAAAAAAGTTAAAGAGATTGTAGAAAGCCATATCCTTCCAAGCCATAAATTTTACCCAATAGAATTGGTTTTAGATTCATATTGGTACGGTAAGGATACATTGAGCTATTATTTGTTTGTTACCAATAATTCATCATTGGTAGAATATATACAACCCGATTCTATAAAAATAAAAGATTCAAGAGAACTTTTGATTCCATTTGATACGATAGATACTGATTCCCTTAAGTTTTTTTCGTCAATACAATTTGAAAAGTTCATGGATCCGCGTTACCATCGTGAGAATTACAGATATAAACAATTAGCAATGGTTGACATTGAGAACTATTTCGATTTATTGACAATAGACGGCACCAATTTGTACGTTTCAAAAAGACTTAAAAATGCACTCACTTCAGCCAAAATAAATGGCGTAAAGTATAGTAAAGATTATTCTATAGATTGGATTTTTAGAATTCCTGAAAGCAAAGATACTAGTGTAAGAAACGATTACAGGTATGACGATGATTTTTCCCTAAACAACCAAAAAACTACCATTCTATTTGACAAGGCAAAGGAAAAACAGAAACGATTATCAAAAACTAGTCAGAGTGTTTCCACAATCTATAAGAAACTTGAAAAAAAAACCTTAGATACATTAGAAATACAACTTATCGAAATGGAAACTAGATTAGATGTCATACTACCGGAAGAGTACCGAAAATATCTATTGACAGATTTAAAGCCAGAGCTTGGACGGAAATTTCGAGAATATGATTTTTTACCAATAAGTAGAATAGAAAGAGTTGGAAAAGAATGGTATAAAAATATTCCTCAAACATATAAGGGGATCTTAATAGCTGAAAATGGTTTGGGAGACTATCTAGGTTTTCTACTTGATGAAAATTCAGATATAAAATTATCAAATACTATTTATAAATTCGAACATGAGATAGGCGAATTAATTGAATCGATTAAATTAGAATGAAATTCTAAAACAAGCTGCGATCACGATCATGCCTCCTGAGGTCGAAACTTCGGGTGCAGTCGAATCGGTAAGATTACTATTAAATTGATATTAAAAAATTGAAATTTAAATAAATCACATACGATAAAAGCATCTATTGATTATTTTTATAAAAAATGAAATATAATGAGTGAAAAGATATGGCTTTCCTCACCTCATATGGGAGGTCGCGAGAGATTTTATGTAGAGGAAGCCTTTGCTACCAACTGGGTAGCTCCCCTAGGGCCTAATGTGAATGGATTTGAGGAAGAATTGAAATCTTATCTCGATCAGGAGGTAGAAGTGGCAGCCTTAAGTTCTGGCACTGCGGCCTTGCATTTGGGTCTGATTCTCCAAGGCGTAGGCGCGGGGGACGAAGTGCTTTGTCAAAGCATGACATTTTCAGCTTCCGCCAATCCTATAGTATATCAAGGTGCAACGCCCATTTTTATAGACAGTGAGAATTCCACCTGGAATATTTGTCCTGAGGCTCTCGAAACAGCAATAAAAGATAGAATTTCTAAGGGCAAAAAACCCAAAGCTATCATAGCAGTGCATTTGTATGGAATGCCATATAATGTAAATGAAATTTCTCAAATAAGTGAAAAATATGGGATTCCTATTCTCGAGGACAGCGCTGAGGCTCTTGGAAGTTCCTATCGAAATCAGAAGTGTGGCACTTTTGGCGACATCTCAGTTTTATCGTTTAATGGCAATAAAATAATCACTACTTCAGGAGGAGGAGCTTTAGTAAGTCGCAATATTTCCCATAAAGAAAAGGCTGTATTTCTAGCCACCCAAGCTAGAGACAATGCTCCACACTACCAACACTCTGAAATAGGTTATAATTATAGAATGAGTAATATTTGTGCAGGTATAGGGCGGGGACAAATGGAGGTTTTAGATGATCATGTTAAAGCCAGAAGAGAAATGAATTCTTTTTACAAAGAATATTTTTCAAAAATTGAAGGTGTAACGGTCCTGACTGAGCCAAATGAGGATTACTTTTCCAATCATTGGTTGACGGCAATCTGCTTTGATTCCCAATTGATTAATGAGGATTTCAACAGGGAAAATTTAAGACTCAGTTTGGAGAAAAATGCCATTGAAAGTAGACCATTGTGGAAACCTATGCATTTGCAACCAATATTTAAAGATTCTCCTTATTATGGTGGAAATGTTTCGGAAAATTTATTTGACAATGGCTTATGTCTTCCTTCGGGCTCCAATCTAAGTAAAGACGATCGTTCTAGAATTAGTGCCGCCTTAGATAATTTTTTTAATAAAAACTAAGCCGGTTCATTTCGTCGAATCAAAGTCAAAATATTGAATTCCATAGTGAAGCAAAAGATTTTACTAATAGTTCTGAATGCAGATTGGTTTTTTCTTTCTCATCGGCTGGAACATGCTGTGAAAGCCGAAGAAAAAGGTTACAAGGTTATAATAGCTGCGGGAGATACCGGCGTAGGTGAAAAGATCTTGGATTTTGGATTTGAATATTATCCTTTTAAAATTGAAAGATCCGGAAAGAATTTATTTAAAGAATATAATAGTTTTTTACAAATACTCAGAATTTATAGAAAAATAAAGCCTGACATAATTCACCATTTTACGTGGAAACCAATATTGTATGGAACTTTTGCAGCCAGACTTTTAGGTATAAAACAAATTGTCAACACAGTAACCGGATTCGGATATCTTTTTATCAGCAGAACCGGCAATACTCAATTATTGAGCAGGTTTATAGTTGTCCTTCTAAAATTCCTTTTAAGTAGCAAGAGAGTTAAGATAATAGTACAAAATCAACATGATTACGATACTTTCCTTAGATGGAATATTGTACCGGCTTCCAGACTAAGAAAAATAAATGGCGCCGGTGTTGATCTTAATGTATTTAAGCTCTCCGAGGAGGTAGAAATCAATGGAAGGCTGAGAATATCGCTTCCTGCTCGAATGATTGCTGATAAGGGTATTTGGGAATTTGTAGGGGCAGTGAAAACATTAGAAGAGAAATATAAAGATAAAGTTGAATTTTTTTTGGCAGGGGCAATAGATTCGGAGAATATTACTTCCTTAAATGAAAATGATTTAGGAAATATTGAGCGTGATACTTCTATACAATGGTTAGGTTTTGTTGAAGATATGCCAGACTTTTTAGCTTCATGCAATATCATTATATTGCCGTCTTATCGAGAAGGGTTGCCAAAGGTGTTATTAGAGACATTATCTGTAGGAAGGGCTGTTATTACTACCGATGTCCCGGGTTGTAGGGATGTAGTCAGTGATGGAGAAGAAGGCATATTGGTACCACTTTATGATGTAAATAAATTAGCAAAGTCTATTCAAACGCTTGTTGAAGATCAAGAGAAAAGGGAGAAAATGGGAATTGCTGGAAGGAAGAAAGCAGAGGTATATTATGATGTTAATAAAGTAGTGAAGGAAATTTTGGAGTTCTATGATGTATAATAAAAAGGAATAGATTATTTAGGAATTGTTAAATAAACTATGAAGTAATGAAAAATTTTACAAAACATATATTTTAATATAAATATATGTTTGACATATGCAGTATGTATTCTACACAATGATCTAATTAAATACTAATAAACCTAGAATATACAGAATAATATTTTATTTAAGATAATATTTAAGATATAAAATGTTAAACTTATAATTTAGGGAGCAAATGAAATTACAGTTAACAAAAGGCTGGGAATAGGTGTTTGACACAAAATACAGAATTAACAATTAATAATTTTGTACTTTTGTATCATTGGTTTCAAGTCACTCAATATTAATATTCTGTTCGGAAGATTCAGAATGGGTTGAATAGAAAATTTTATGTAGACTTTAAACTAATTTTCTTAAAACCCTTACTAGGTTTTTTGGTTCCCCCCAGAATTCTTATTTTTTGAAATTTTTAAAAAAAATTCATGAGGGTAAATAAATCGGGAAAGTCAAATATTTTCCGTGAAAAAAAAGGATGGAACCTTAAAAATATAGGTTTTCTACCACGTTGGATCATTTTGGGAATTGATCTGTGCATAGTCATGGTTTCTAGTGCCATAACTGTTCTGTTAATTGAGAGTTTGAGTGCCTTCAACTTTGCTAAATTTGATTACAGTCTTGCCTTTTCTCTTACTTTTGCAGTTTTTTTCTTCACTTTTATATTTTATAGAACTTATGCAGGTTTAATTCGCCATTCTACCTTTATCGATGGGATCAAACTATTAGTGGCAACCTTCACAGCTTTTCTGATTTTATTTTCTATCAATATTATCTCAACCACCTATTTTGATAATAGAATCTTTCTTAATGCGGGATTAGTTATTTTCTCTGTTATTACCTTTAGTTTATTATTTTTATTTCGAATTGCCGTTAAAAATATTTTTGATAATTATTTGAATAAAACCCCAAAAAAGGAAGAGAACAGGGCTTTCATCCTAGGGACCGACAGTAATGCTATATCTATAGCTAATGCTTTAAAGCTTGAAAATCCAAAACGTTTCGATATAGTAGGATTTGTCGACCGGTCAAATAAGAACATTACAAAAAGGATATTAGATCTTCCTATTATGGATACCCGAAGAGGAATCATTCATGTGATGTTAAGATTAAATGTCAAGTCCCTAATTTTAGCAGATAGCAACCTGACTAAAGCTGAAAAGAATGCTTTAGTTGATCAATGTCTTGAAAAAGGCATCTTTGTTTTCACCGCACCTTTAGTATCCGACTGGAAGTCCGGCAAGGAGTTATCAAAAAAAGTTAAAAACATCAGAATAGAGGATTTATTGGAGAGAGATCCTATCAAGCTAGACAATCCTTCCATATGTGAAAATATAAAAGATCGTATTATTCTGGTTACCGGGGGTGCCGGCTCAATAGGTTCTGAAATAGTAAGACAGGTGGCTTTTTTCAAACCTGCAGCATTGCTAATACTTGATCAGGCAGAAACACCACTCCATGAAATTTCAATAGAAATAGATAATAATTTTCCTGATGTAAATGCAATTCCGGTTCTTGCTGATGTAAGATCTGAAACTATGATGGAAGATATATTTCTAAAATACACACCTGATATTATTTTTCATGCAGCAGCGTATAAGCATGTTCCTTTAATGGAAAAAAATCCCAATCAGGCGGTGGCAGTTAATATTAAAGGCACTAAAATTGTAGCTGATTTAGCTATTAAATATAATGCACACAGATTTGTGATGGTATCTACAGATAAAGCTGTAAATCCTAGCAATGTAATGGGGGCATCAAAACGAGTAGCTGAAATTTATGTTCAGTCACTTTATCATGGATTGGGCCACAAGAATCATAGAACCAAGTTCATTACCACCAGATTTGGTAATGTTTTAGGATCAAATGGTTCTGTTGTTCCATTATTCGCTAAACAAATTGAAAAGGGAGGACCAATTACTATTACCCACCCTGATATTATTAGGTATTTTATGACTATTCCGGAGGCTTGTCAATTGGTATTAGAAGCAGGTATTAGTGGGGATGGCGGTGAAATTTTCCTGTTTGACATGGGTAAGCCGGTAAGGATTTTGGATTTGGCTATCAAGATGATACGATTAGCCGGATTTGTTCCGAATGAAGATATTAAAATAAAATATGTGGGATTGCGACCCGGTGAAAAATTATACGAGGAACTTTTAAATGACAATTCCATAACCCTGCCGACGCACCACGAAAAAATACTTATTTCCACGGATCAACCTATGAATTTTAAATATGTCAGTTCAAGTATTGACAAAATTATCAACTTCTCTATCTCCTCAGATCCTTATGAAACTGTTTCTTCCATTAAGCAACTAGTGCCTGAATTCAAAAGTATGAATTCAGAATATCAAAAGTTGGATGAAATTAGCGAAAGCAGTGCTATGAATGCGAAATAGATTTTTCGAGCTAAAAACTTAAACTAAAAAACATCGCAAGAATGGTAAAAATCCTAAGCTTTAGAGCGTAATTGGATAGTCCGATAAGATTGTTTTGCAGGATTCTAGGCTTAATTTATTGACCGTCTAAACTAATTTAATTTGATTGTGTAGAAGAAGCTGAAATTTCATAGGGAAATTTTTCCTTATTTACCTGAGCTTTATCCTCTATTCTATTCAGAAATTTTGAAAAAGCTGTTTTCCAACTAAATTCCAGAATGGTAGCATCCGAAATTGTCATTTCAGGCTCTTTATGAATTAACCAATATCTATATTTCTTGAGGAGGAATTCTTTAACTTTATTAATACTATCCCTCTCATCCTCCATCATCACCACTAAACATTTAGAGAGGCTTTTTTCGAAAGTTGCGAATTCTGCATCTTTAATTCCATTTATAACAGTAATTATTGGACGACGAGCAAAGACATATTCAAAAACCTTTGCTGTTAAAATACCTCTCATATCGTTATTTGTCCAACTTAATAGAATATTAACATTGCTGTTTTGTTGAATAACCTGCGATTCCATAAAGGCCACCAAGCCATAAGAAATGAATTTTTCTTTCAATTGGGTGTTTTCC
>CALCSX010000115.1 GCA_937894165.1 uncultured Saprospiraceae bacterium
TATTTGGTGGACAAATTTGTGTTCAAGACGGAGCGAGGTGTGGGAATTGGATTTTATATTGTGACAATTGTAGCTCAGATAGTTTTGGGTATTTTGGCTTCGACTATAGTGATGTGGTTTTCGAGAAAGCGGGAATTTGTGGCGGATAGAGCGGGGGCGAGATTGGGTGGCGCTGCGGGTATGATTGCGGCGCTGCAAAGGTTGAAGGCGGAGGCCGGGTTTCCGGATCAGATGCCTGAGTCAATGAATGCTTTTGGGATCAATTCAGGGAAGAGGACGGGCTTGAAGGCTTTGTTTATGAGTCATCCGCCGATTGAGGAGAGGATAAAGGCTTTGCAGGAGGCTGTTTAATTTTTATTATTCAAGTGAAATTAGATAGTATAATTCGTCCAGTTTTCTAAGGTTAAAAAATATTTTGAATAATCCTGAGTAAAGCTATCTATTGCAGAAACTCGGGTTTATTCAGTTTAAATTCCTAAGGATTGAGTATTATAATGTCAAAACTTCATAAATTTTAACCTACTAAAGCATATGTCTTGTGTGATTGTGTTAATAAGATTAGAATGAAATGAAAGCATTTCAATGCACTCAAATTCTAAAATATATTCAAGAATTTATAATTGTTAAATTAGCCTATGAGGTAAGTTTATAGAATATTGTCAAAAATAGTAGAGCTGAAAGAATCAATAATGTCTTATAGTATACTAAGTTAAACATCGAATTTCGAAGATAAGGTTGTCAAGAATACTAATTTTTAGTATTAAATGAAATTAAGGTTTTATGAATAAAGGATCTTTACATTTAATTTTTAAATAATTGTAATTGATTGATAAATATCCATATATATAAGCGTATAAGAACTTTATCGGTTTTTTAAATTTTCTTAATGAAAGTAAAATGTATTAATTTTTAGTTAATAAAATAAAATATTTACAAAAAAAGTGAAATAAAGTTGTGAAGTTCGTGTAATTGATTAATATTTGCACCACGATATAAATAAAATATCTTTTTGTGAAGTTAAAAAAATTCTGAGATAGTATATTCTATGATAACTGTTCTCATTATTTCGACTTTAAATGCACAGATTGTAGAAATTATTGCTATCAAAGGGAGATTATAAACGTTATGCTGTAAAAGATTGATTTTGAATGAATAAGATGTTTTGATCTAGTATTTAGGTGTATTTTAATAACTTTTTTAAATCAAAACAAATTAAATCATGTCGAAAATTAATTTAAACGGTCAAACGGTCAAACGGTCAAACGGTCAAGTAATTGGATTATTGGTTTTAGTAAACTGATGATTTTAAGCTTGTTCACTTTTTTAATTTCATGTTCAAAAGAAAGTGAAACTTTACCTCTTATTGGAGGAGCTCCGAGTTTTAAAAGTGATTCCAGTCAATATTTTCTTACTAGGGACTGGGAAGAAGATTCATATCTAGTTTTCGCAACAGAAGAGGATGTTCAAGATACATATGAATATTTACAAACTGAAATAGAAAGTAATGTAACAAGTACTGCTCAAATGGATGCCGGAATTTTCAATGCTAATCTAGATGCATGGGAAAGCACTCAAAATGGAGGTGATTTTATTTCTATGCGACGGGCATTTGAAAAATATGAACATTATGGGTTACAATCTGGACTTGCCCCTGAACAAATTAGAGATGTTCCTATTATAAATGATGCATTGGCAGCATTAATCAGTCCTGATGGGCTAGTGAGGGTTGGTGACGACATTCAATATTTTTCAGATGTCGTGTATGCATCTGCTCCAATTAGTTTAAAGAATCGGTTGAGAGAAATTGTAGAAAATGGAGATCCAATTTCACCAGATGACATTTCAAATGGGATAGAAATTACTACAAGAACTAAAATGAATTGTAATGCTAATTTTACTTTCAATATAAATCATAATAATAAGGAAGTTTTTGTTACATATACAGGAAGTTCTGTAGGCGGTGGGGATAAATCTATTGTATGGAGTATAGAAAATGGTGCAGGTCAACATAAAAATGAAACTTCATTTTCTCATCAATATAGCACAGTAGGAGAGAAAACGATTTGTGTCACATATACCGAAACTAAAGTGGTAAGAGATACAACTTATTCTTACCACCTTTCACTCATTGACTCTACATACATTATTCCTAATTCAAATCCTAGAAGAGATACATCTGTACAAGTTAAGAAGACAACTAGAGTGCCAATCATTAATTTAGTGAAGAAAGTTGTTTGTTCTTCTCATATTTGTAAAAGTTTTACAATTGGAGGTTGTTCACCTGATTTTGATATAACGATTGGATTTGATAATGTTGTAAGCTTCGTTGATAAATCAACTGTAAATGCTGGAACTATTACCGGATGGCAATGGAACTTCGGCGATGGTAGCCCTCCATCTACTCAACAGCATCCGACACATGCATATCCTTGTGATAGAGATTTTGAAGTTACCCTCATAATATTTTCTCCACAATGCCTAGGAGGATCAACAAGTGTATCAAGAAAAATAGAGGTCTCCGGTGCAGCTTGTTGTGATAAAAATCCACAGTCTCCCTGGAAGGATGAGCCTCATCCTTCCGATAATAATAAAATGATAGAATATCGTTATGATATGGGTACGAACTGGAACTGGTTATTTGATCAGGATTTTAAAGCTAAAATCAAATATTATGAGTATAGAAGTGGGGGAATTTTTGGTGGAACAAGATGGCGTAAAACTGATGGATTGCTAGACGTTAACTTTAGTGGTGTTGTTTTTGGTAAAGATGAGGAGGATTGTCATTGTATTGATCCGCGTACATTGAATGCACAACCTAACAATAGAAATGATAAAGAATATACATTTAAAGATGACTTAAGTCAATCAGCATTCTCAACAAAGAGAGACCATTGGATGAAAGATGAAAGCCCTGTAAATATTACATATAAAGTCAATGGTGTTACTTACCTGACACAACATTGTCAATCAGAACCTGGGTTTACTTGCGAATAAAAAAATCAATATTAAATGATAAATAAATCAATAATTAACAAGGGGCATTTGCCCCTTGTTTTAGCTTTTATGTTCAATAGTCTTATACTAATTGGACAAAACTCGCCTTTTCAATTGAGAATCGGTTACGAACAATTGTATGTTAGTTCCAATACTACCGATGGAATTTCTGAAAAAACATGGACATGGAATGTTCCTGATGGGGATATCCTACAATTTCGCACTAGTCTCACCCACGCTTATCATTTAGGGCTTGGGTATGACATCACAAAATGGTGGAATATTAACATAGGTTTTAAGCAGTATTATCGAAGATACTATGTATGGAGTGGTACTTATTTACATGAAGAATGGGAGGGATATGATCCGGGTCAATTCCAAATTGTACCAAATGTAGGTGGATTGGGCTTACCTAGTATGTTTTTAGGATCTACACTATCAACAACAAGCTGGCAATTGGGTACCGATTTTCATCACAGTATATCAAAAAACAAGAAATGGCACCTCCATTACTTTTTGAGTATAAACAGAGATTTATATGAAGTTACTTTGCATCAATTTGATACACCGGTGTATTATGAAAGTGATAGCTGGTATAATGACGTTAACTCAGGAGGAAGAATTGATTACACCACAAAAGGAAATTTAATCTTAAAAAGTACCAATCCTAACGATTCCCAATTTCGTGCTTCAACTAATATAGCATTAGCTTTGTCCCGAAAATTTAAAAATGGGTTGGGTCTGAGATTTGAGTTTGGGTTAAGAAATATCAGGTGGATTAAGGACAATCTGCTTGAAGAAAATCATTGGGAAATCGATTTGAATCATCAAAGGTCTTTTACGGATCCCAATGATCCAGACATCACACATATATTTTATGATATAAATGCTAGACATGATTTCCCTCTCTATCTCGGAGGATACTACTCGAATATTTCATTTACATTCCGGCCATTTAGAAGCCCTCGTGATAAAGAAGGCTACATTTCACCGGGAAGAAAAATTAAGAATTTTGTTAAAGAAATATTTTAAAGAACTATTAAAGTATCAATTTGTAATTACAATTTAAAGTAATTACTGCTATTTTGACATAATTTTCAACTTGCTTATCTTACTAGCTAAGTAATGTAACCCTTATGTAATCTTCAGCTTTATTGAAACGAATGGAAAAACAGCATCCGTTGATTCATTAACAGATGCCATAAAAATCACCAAATTATTAACAAACTAGACCCTAGCTCCAAGCACTCGACTTCTAAGCTCCGGAAATCTTATAAATGCTGTAATCCAAACCAAAATCTGAACCAAGACAGGCATGAAAATAGACTCTTGGTTTTGTAAATGGGTAGCAATGGCGCCTCCCATATAGGCTATCAATAATAGCGCGCCTATAATGCCCGTTCTGGGAATAATAAAAAGGATGAGTGTTAGAAGTTCAACTACGCCAATTTTTAAATAAGTGGTGGCATCGAAACCGATCGAAGCGGCCTGTTCTATTGCTTCGGGTTGCTGAAGGATTTTCATGGCGGCGCTCATCAGAAATAATAATGAAAGTAGGCCGGTCAATACCCAACCTGAGATTTTAAAGGTTTTTTGTAACATCGTTATATTTTTTTGTTTAATAGTTCAAAGGTCGGCCAAAATGATATACATTTGTTATCTGTTACATAAAGGATACCGATTACAAAAAGGATACTATGCACACAAAAGAAAGCTGTTCAATGTCAATACTGGCCATCCGCGATACGCTTGATATCGTGGGAGGGAAGTGGAAATTGGTTTTGATTACCATTCTCATTTCCGGGAAAAGGAGGTTCAAAGAGCTGACAAGGGAGGCGGGCATATCTCCCCGGATACTTTCAAAAGAGTTGTACGAAATGCAGATGAATGGCCTTGTTACCAGAACAGTGAAGGATACCCGTCCCGTGATGGTGGAATACGAATTGACGCTATACGCTACAACATTGCGAAATGTGCTGGAGCCCATGGAGGAGTGGGGGCTGAATCACCGAAAAAAAATCATGGTTAAAGAATCTTAAGATATGAAAAAGATAAGCATTTCAGAAAAATTGGAT
>CALCSX010000116.1 GCA_937894165.1 uncultured Saprospiraceae bacterium
TGATGGTGGCTGCTTGTTTGAGATCCTCTTCTACCAAATGATCGTAATTGTCCATAGTAGAATGATGTGTTCTGTTAAAATATGCCATTGGATCCTGAATCATTTGAAAACCCGGAATTCCGACACCATCGAAGGCGAGATGATCCGTTCCACCGGTGTTATTTAATGTGAGTGTGTTTCCTTCCAAATCCTTAAATAGATCAAACCATGTCCTAAAAATGGGTCCTACCATTTCATTGCCTTGAAGATGTATTCCTCTTATTTTACCGGTTCCATTATCGAGATTATAGTAGGCTGATATTTTGTCGTGGTCGGGTTTGAATGCTTTAGGAATCCAACCACCCGGTTCAGTTTCTGCCAGATGATTTCTAACATAGTTGATAGATCCAAATAGACCTTGTTCTTCGCCGGACCATAGTGCTAATCGCAGGGTTCTTCGAGGTTGCACACCGGTTTCTTTAACCATTTGATTGAGAATCCTGGCTGCTTCCATCATCACAGCAGAACCTGCTGCATTATCTGTTGCGCCTGTACTCGAATGCCAGCTATCCATATGCGCACCGAACATTACTACTTCTTCGGATTTGTCAGATCCGGGAATTTCAGCAATTACATTGTATTCTTTGCCGTCGTTGGGCGAAGAATATCTGGCTTTTAGATTTAATCGCAAGGTGACGGTCTGATCCATTGACACTAATCTTAGAATTCTATTGTAATGTTCTACGGCCATTGTCACCTGCGTTAGGATTTGCGCATCTGCTTCCTGTGGACGTTTTCTCTCTTCTGCTGAGACTATTGCGCCTGCGACAAACACTGTGCCCAAGTCACCTTTAAAGCCTCTATCTACTACGCATGCAGGTTTTTCTTCCATCAAGAATAGCCACATGGCTTTGTTGAAGGTAAAACCACCGGTTCTTTGCCAGTTTCTTCTCGGGCGGGGAGTGGGGATGGGAGCATTAGCCATTTCTAATAGATCTTCGGTGTCATATCTGCTCGCGGGAGGGTCAAACCATTCTTTTGTCTGTCTAATAGTATCAAGAAACACAAATTTACCTTTCAATTTACCACGATATTTCTCTAAATCTTCTTCCTTTGTTGCTTGCAAATAGACTACTTCGCCGCTAATTTCGCCATCAGTTGAAGGAGACCATGCCTTAGGAAATGCTAGAACCGGCCAGTAATGCGGATCATTGGCATGCATTTCAAAATGTTCCAGTTCCCAGCCACGACCAAATTCTCCCCATTCTTCCTTCTGAACATTCTTGAGACCATGATCTTTAAGTGTCTTAATTGCCCAATCATTTGCACGATTCATTCCTTCTGAACCTGATAATCGCGGTCCGATAGCATCACACAGATAAGAAGCAAATGACATTACCTTGCTATTTTCCAAACCCTCCTTTCGGATATAATCTATAGCAGCACTATCCAACTTCTCTTGAGCTGTAATCGTTAATAATAGGGAAAGATAAAAAATAGAGGTTAATAGATATTTTAACATAGCTTAATTTTTTTAGGGAAAGTAAATTCTAAAAATAAGAGAATTTTAGTATTATTTATTAATTCCATAATCACAAAAGTAAAATTAACATCGTGTTAAGAGATAAAAGAGGTTGTTGTTAGTAAGAGCAAAATTTAAACCTTTGAATAAAAAAATGTTAAAAAAGTGTTATTAAATGGAAATGTATTAATTAATTCTATATCAAAAATATGATGCTAAATTTTTTATTACCTATATTTATGCTGTGTTGTGAATGTTTGTAAATTATCATTTGTAAAATCAAAAGCAAATTTTGAATAATTATGCTATAATAATGGCTGGTGGCGTCGGGACTAGGTTTTGGCCTGCAAGTAAAGAAGCAAAACCTAAGCAATTTCTAGACGTGTTAGGGACAGGTAGAAATCTTTTGCAAATGACCTTCGATAGACTATTGCATGTTTTCCCTGTTGATCACATATATGTAGTAACGAATATGCAGTATTGCCGACTAGTATCTGATGCTTTGCCTGAAATTCCATTAGAAAACATTCTAGGTGAGCCCACAAGAAACAATACAGCCCCTGCTGTTGCCTATGCAGCTTGGAAAATTGGACAAAAAGATCCAAATGCTATCCTATATGTTTCTGCGGCAGATCATTTGATTACTAAAGAAGTGAAGTTTGTTGAGGTGTTGAAACGTGGATTGGAATTTTCAAGTGAAAACAACGCCATTTTAACATTAAGTATTCAGCCTCTTCGACCTGACACCGGATACGGATATATTGAAATGGGCGATACGCTGGGTGGAAATATTTATAAGGTTTTATCCTTTAAAGAAAAGCCTGATTTACAGACAGCTGAGAAATATTTGCATAGTGGGAAATACTCCTGGAATTCTGGTAATTTCTTCTTTCCTTATGAAACGATAAGAGCAGAGTTCAAACAGTATTCAAATCAGATATTTGAAATAATGGAAATGGGCAAAGGTTTATGGAATACTGACGAGGAGGAGGCTTTTTTGTTACAGAATTATCCGCTTACTGAAGATGTTAGTATTGATTATGCCATTCTTGAGAAATCAGAGAAAGTGTACACACTTCCCGCTGATATTGGATGGTCGGATGTAGGAACATGGAAAAGTCTCTTTGAAATACAATCTGAATCAGGCTCGAATGTTATTAATAACAAGGACAGTATTAAATTAGAAGACAGTAGCGGTTGTTTAGTCTTTATGGATGATGAATTAACATTAATGGGAAGGGGTTTGAAAGATTTGATTATTGTCAAAGACGGAGAAGTTTTAATGATTTTACCCATGGATAGAGAGCAGGAGGTGAAGCAAATTCGGGAAAATTATTATAAATCAAAATCATAAAATACAAATTTAAATTAGTTTCGTATATCTAATACAATGGGATAATTAAAATAATAGAAATGAGGAATACATCGACTTTTCATAAAATATTTAGCAAACGATATATTATTTAACATAATGAATTTTGAGCAAGCGAATATTTTGATGGTTAATTATCACTTTCCGCCGGTGAAAGGGATTGGTACATTAAGAATTCATAAGTTTTATAAATCTTTTGGCGAAATAGCTCAAAAGCGCTTTGTAATTACTACTTCTAATAGAAGTTTGCTGATGCAGGATCCTCTTCCTGTAGACGAAAATGTTGTATTTGAGTGCAAAACATATGATTACAGAACATTTTTATCCGGATTTCATAAAAATAAAGGATCCCATTTTAGTTTCAATAAAGATGTTTCGTCTTTAATGTCCAATTTAAGAAAGCTTTTAATAAGTTTTCCTACCAATTTAATAATAGGTGAAGGTGGACCTTCCTATATCTTCTCTGCTTATTTTAAGGCCGTGGAAATTTTAGAGAAAGAAAAGATCAATACTTTATTTTCTTCTTATGGTCCTTTTGTCGATCATGTTATATGTTATTTGTTAAAAATTAAATTTCCGCATTTATATTGGATAGCTGATTTCAGAGATGTTCATGCCGAACCAAATCTGAAACAAGTAATTATGAGTGGCTTTCAGGAAAAAGTATTGAAAAATCTATTGAAAAAAGTCGATTTGGTCACTACTGTTTCTCTGGGATTACAAGCATACTATAAAAGATTTCATAAAAATGTAGAGGTTATTGTAAACGGATATGATACTGCCCAAATGAATATTTTTCCTTCGATGGAAAACAGGAACTTTAATATATCCTATACAGGCTCGGTCTATAAGGATCTTCAAAATAGTAGCATAATTTTCAAAGCTCTGGATGAACTGGTGACTGAAAATAAAATCCGATTAGATGATATTAAAATTATTTATGCCGGAAAAGACACTAATTTATTTAAAACATTCTTGGAAAACACCCAATTGAAAGAAAAATTCATTTCTTACGGCTTAGTGGCTTTTAAGGAATCGCAGGTTATTCAACAAAACAGTAATGTTAATATTTTACTAAGTTGGACAAATAACGATATGAGAGGTATTTTAACAGCAAAGGTTTTTGAATATGTCTTTGCCCGTCGTCCAATAATAACTGTCATAAATGGAATTAAAGATGCAGAATTTGCAACTTTCGAAAAAAGTCTTTCGAAATGTTTAGTGGTAACGATGGAGGACGAGAGGGATAGTGTGAATAAAGTTAAAGAATTCCTTTTAAAGAAGTACAGATACTGGTTAATTCACAAAGAGCGTGAAGTGACAATTTCAGATGCCTCCATTCTTGAATATAGCTGGAAATCAACTTTTTCAAAATTTCTAGATAGAATAGAAGATAAAGTACAGGTAAATAAGCAAAAAAATCCCTTTCAAGTTCCAGCTAACGAGTCAAATTGAATTGTTTTTACCAACAAAATTTTAATCTTTTAATCACGCTTTACATTTTTACCGACTTCAAGATTAGACTCTACAAGTTTAGAGAGGTTTATCAATCTTTCAGAAGAGAAATTATAAGCTTTTAGGAGGAAAATCTATTTCGCATTCATGGTACTTCTTTCGCTAATTTCATCCAATCTTTGATATTCAGAATTCATACTTTTGAATTCCGGCACTAGTTGCTTAA
>CALCSX010000117.1 GCA_937894165.1 uncultured Saprospiraceae bacterium
TATTTTAAAAATTTTATATTTCTGAATTGCTCACAAGTTAAAAGAATTGAATAAATATCCGATAAAACAATTAGTCATAATCTGAGAATTATGTGGATTTTTTAGGATTTGAATAAATTAATTGATTTTTCAGCGTTAAAGGGAGATGTCTAATGTCTTAGAATTCAAAATAAGTGAAGGATTGGCTGGAATTATTTATCTTTGCAGTTAAAATTAGTGAAAATGAGAGAGATTACTTTTATATTTTTAATATCAATATTGATTGCTACTCTTACTGTAGCACAATCCTTTGATTTTGAGATAAATACTAAAACATATGTCCCTATTTCCGGTGGAACAGAACTGTTGTATTCCGGAAATCAGGATCCTGACCCGATAGTTTTAGATGAAGGCATGGTTTTTAATGGTGCCAATCTTGAGTATTTCCAAATAGTCGATGGTGTTTTGATTATGATAAACCTCCAGACCTTCAGCAATATAAAAACCTACCCGGCAGATGCAAATCTATTCAATCTAGAAGGTACGACAAGATATTTTTACAAGATAGAAGGTCAAAGTCCTGTAAGAAATTTGGTAATTGAATGTCAAAATGTGAAATTTAGAGATGAGCTGGAAGAGACAGGATCAAGTCCTTCATTTATCACATACCAAATAAGAATTCAGGAAGGTGATGGGGGTGTTTCATTTCACTATGGTCCTTCACTAATTGAAGACTTTGCTCTTTGTTTTAAAAAGGAAGAAGGTTGTTTAACCGGATGGCTTGATAACGAAGATACTTTTAGAGAGTTGGAGGGCAGCCCGCAGAACCCTGAAAATATTGTCATCACTAATATGTCAGCTGAGCATCCGACTTTGAATGCCTACCCTGCTGCAGGAACGGTGTATTTGTGGGGAGATGATAGGACATCCAATAAATATACTGTAAGATCGGATTTGAAAGTTTTTCCAAATATTACCCGAGGGTTAATAAATATTAGTGATTCTCGAATCGGAAGTGCTAATAATAAAGTGAAGATTTACAGCAATAGCGGTCAATTACTGAAAACAGAAACTATTAATAAGTATGGTCAGATTGATATTTCAGGTTTAACACCGGGGATGTATCAATTAATCATAATAAAGGATACGATTCAGTATAATGCTAAGGTGGTAAAGATGTAAAAGTTCTAAACGCGGCAGTGATGAATTACAGCAGGCGGGATGTTAAAAACCCGTTTCGTTCGAATATCTGAAAAATAAATTTTAAATCGGTCACTTTGTTTGGAATATAAAACCTGTGAAAAGTAACCGTTTTCTTTTAAGTTATTCACAACTGCATTCATGATGTTATCATAAACTTCTTTAGGTAGGATAGTAATGGGAATAGATGAGATTACTATATCTGCTTTTTGACCTTCCAGAAATTCTTGAATTTTTTCAGCGGAATCATTGATTATTTTTAATCTCTTGTCATTGATCTTGCCAAGGTCTTTTAGAAAATCATTTTCTATTTCAAAAGCAAGTAATAAACTTTCGGGATGCATTCTAGATAAAATCTCTTTCGTAATATTACCGGGACCGGCACCGAATTCGACAATAATCTGTTTTATATTCGGATCCACATTTGCGGAGATTTCTTTTTCGACCTGTTTTGAAGTTTGACTAATTGCACCTGTTCTTTTGACGTTTTTTAGCAGTTTAGCACTAGACTTTAGGAATCTCCACATATTAATGAATATATATTTGTTATCGAAAAAATGTTGTGATGACTATAACACATCCAAATAAGCTCCCAAAATAATATATAATCTATTAGAAAATGTCAATATCGAATAAAATTAACCGCTTATTAAGGAAAAATAAATTATAAGGGGATTCTTCAATAAATATGTAAAATGAAAGAAAAATTCAAAACTTATAAAGAAGATAAATAGTTATTATGTTTTACGATTGTATTTTTAAAATTTAGGAAAGATCGCACGAGCAGGGAAAATATTAAAAAAGATATTGAAGTGGTTTGGAATTTTACTTTTAAGTATTATTACGCTACTTGTAATTATAATTTTACTCATTAGATTACCGAAGGTCCAACAAAAAATTGTGGATTATGCTACTAATTATGTTTCCGAAAAAACAGGAACAACTGTTGAATTAGAGAGGCTGTATCTTGGTTTTGATGGAAATTTACAGATGGAAGGTCTGTATCTTGACACACCGGAGAATGACACTTTGGTCTCATTGAAATATCTGGAAATCGGAGTTTCCATCGCGCCCCTATTCCGATCAGAAATAAATATATCCAACATTGAAATTGATGGGCTGGTAGGAAGAATAAGTGTGGACGAATTCGGAACCGGCAATTATCAATTTATAATAGATGCATTCGCAAATAATAATTCTGAGCAGAAAAATGTAGAGGAAGAAGATGTTAAAGAAGATAGCGGCGAGGGAGGATTTAGCATTAACCTCGATAAGCTAAGCCTTTGCAATACAGATGTATCCTATCATGATCATTTTACTTGTATGATGATAGATGCCGTCATCGGATGTATAAAAGTATTTCCCGACAATTTGGATTTGGATGCCATGAATTTTGAACTCGGGGAAATACTTCTAAATGATATTGATGCTGCTGTGAGCATGTGCGAGGGCTCTAAGGTCGATACTACCAATAGTGAAACAATAAATCTCATTTTAGCTTGGGACAAATTTGAAGTTGACAATCTTAATTTTGTTTATAATGATGAAGTTACCTCTCAAGAATTTGATATTAATCTACCGGTGCTGTTGAGTCAAAAATTCAATTTGGATCTGGGCAAACAAAAAATTGTTTCTAATAATTTTAAGATAGAAGATTTGAATGCAAATATCTTTATGCCAAGTCCGGCGAATGATTCTAATCAAGAAGACAATTCTACTATTGATACTAGTATATCATCAACGGGAATTAGCATAGGGTGGGAAATAGAAGCTAAGAATTTTGACTTAATTAATAACAATCTAAGATATTCCACCACGACACTTGATTCACCCACCGGGAAATTTGACCAGGAAAATCTTGAATTCAAACAATTAAACTTAAAAATTGAGAATTTCAATATTGTAAATGATGAAATCGAAACCGACATAATCGCATTCGATTTCAAGGAAAGGTCAGGTTTTACAATCAATCAAATGAGTGGAGAGATATTTTTTGGAAAGCAAATGGCAGAGATTGAGGACTTAATAATTCGAACTCCAAATAGTGAATTGGGAGGAGCACTGCAAGTAAGCTATTCAAATCTTAGTGAGATAATGAGTGATCCGGACAATTCTGAGATCATGATTAATATGCCCAACGTAAAATTAGATTGGAAAGATGCTAACTATTTTACTGATGAGAAGATTCCGAATAATTTTACGAAGACCCCACTATTTGCCGTAATAGATATCGAGGGTAATCTTGCAGCATTGGATTTAAATGATGTAAGATTCAGACAATCCGGGAATTTTGCAGGAAGGATTAACGGGAAGGTCACTAATCCTACTGATATGGATCGAATAGTTATGGATATCAATATAATCGATACTAGGATCTATACTAAATTGATCAGGGAATTCACAAACACTTCCAATGAAGCTATAAATTGGAAGGAAGTACCTTTATTTGTAGACTTGAATGCTGAATTTAAGGGAAGTCCAACAGATTTTATAAGTAATCTTGATCTCCAGACAGGAAAAGGTAGTATGAAGGCAAATGTTACAATGAATGCCAACGAAAAATATAAAGGCGATATAATAATTAATAATTTAGCAGCCGGCTCCATAGCCGGTATACCTGAATTAGGCCAGGTAAGCTTACGATTAAATGTAGATGGTCAGTATTTTGATATCAAGAAAGCTTTTGTAGACTTGACCCTTCAAATTGATTCTGTAGACTATAATTCATACACGTATAAAGAAATCACTGCGGATATCAATTTAAAAAATGAAATTGCCGATATACTTATAGTTTCAGACGACCCCACTATCGATTTTACACTTAATGGAAATGCTCAGGTTAGTGAAAACATCGCAGGAGATGTGGAATTAGATTTGAGATATGTAGACTTGAAAAAGTTAAATTTAGTTGAAGAAAACTACCTTATCATTGGCAATATCAATACTAACTTTGAATTACAGGACAGTTCAGAAATGTCCGTGGATTTGGTCTTGAATCAATTTCAATTCTTTGTAGATTCAGAGAAGTATTTGCTTGAAAATTCAAAATTCACCTATGCCCAAACCTATAACACAGTCGATTTGACAGGGCAGACAGGATTTTTAGATCTGGTGTTTAGCAGCAATTTAAGTCAGATTCAGACATTTGATTTAGTCAAGCGGCAGTTGGGGAATTATATAGGTGCTATGGAAACTGAAACACATGATAGTATTTTAAACACCGGGTATTTACAATTAGATCTTGCTGTCCAGCCCAATGAACTAATTACAGAGGTGTTTTTGACTCAGATAGAAGAGCTCAGACCACTGAATATTTATGCTGAATTGGATGGTTCTCAAAATACTATTGATTTTAAGATGGATTCCGAGAAACTGATTTATGGTGGTATGGAAATGGACAGTATTTTTCTTCAAGCAACCGGAAATGGAAATAATCTTACTTATGATTTCCATCTCAATAGGTTTTTAGTTGGGGACATGATATTCTATGAACCTCAACTTGAAGGTTCCTTTGAAGGCAATGAACTTATATCTACTTTATCCATTAAGGATGAGGAATTAGAGACAAGCAATAGCATATCCTTCGGCATAATTCCACAGGATAGCCTAACCATATTCAATCTTGTGCATGATGAGCTTTTTATTAATTACGAAAACTGGAATATTGATGAAAACAATAAACTAACGATTGGAACTGATTTCATAGCTGCGGAGAATTTTGAAATTTTTCACAATGAAACCAAAATCCAAATATTAACAGGACATCAGAATAGAAATGATAATATTCGAATCAATATAGAAGATATAAATCTCGCCAAACTGAGTGAAAGTTTTTTGACAGACACAATACAACTTACAGGACAATTTGATGCCAACGTTTTTGTAGATAATTTATATGAAAAGCCACAATTTGAGATTAAATCCAATATAGATAATCTAAATTATGAAAATTATAATTTTGGCAAGCTTAGTATAAATTTAGATCCTACCTCTACCCAGGATGTTTATGCCACTGAAATTGTTCTTGACGGAGAAAGTTCTTTAGAGATAAATGGAGAATTAATCTTGGGTGATACCCTGAATTTTGATCAGCGTATATCTTTAAAAAAGGTAGATATGGCGATGATCGAGAAATTTTCAGGGGGTGCCTTGACAGAATCTAAAGGAATGGTCACAGGAGAATTTGAAATTGAAGGTAGCCCAGATGATTTCGATTTATTGGGTGATATAAATTTTGATGACATAGAATTCGTTTCTACGGATCTAGGCAAACCCTTCAGACTCACTGACGAGAGGATTAGTTTTACAAATCGTGGTATTGAACTAAATAACTTTACGCTTAGAGATTTTGACGATAATACCATTGTTCTCGATGGAGAGATTTTGATGACTGATTTTGCAGATATTGCATTTGATCTGTCTTTAAATGCTAATAACTTCAGAGCACTGGATTTAGAAGAAACAGATGGGATTCCTTACTACGGTCAATTAGTTTTTTCGGCTGAAACCACAATAAAAGGTAATCTGGATTTACCTGTAGTGAGAGGGCGACTTAAAATTGAAGAAGAGACAAGTTTGACCGTCACTATCCCTGAGCAGTCCGCAGATCTGGTGGATCGTGAGAATATCGTCATATTTGTCGATGAAACATCAAAAAGGTTGAGAGAAGCCGATGTAGTAGATTCTTCACAGAATGTATTGTCAACCTATAAAGGATTAGATTTGATTGCGGTTCTGGAAACAGCACCTGAAGCCGCGTTCAGAATTATCATAGATCCTGTAGCCGGGGATCATTTGGATATCAAAGGCGCTTCGAATTTAAATCTTACAATCAATCAAGCCGGGGATATGTCATTGACAGGAAGGTATGACATCAATTCAGGATCTTACCAGATAAGTATGTATGATGTGGTCAGAAGAAAATTTGAAATCGGTTCGGACAGTTATATTTTATGGCAAGGCGACCCATTGAAAGCTCAAATGGACATTACTGCTGTTTATGAAGTAAGAACGGACGCTACAGATTTATTGGCAGATCAGTTGGTAGGAGCTGACGAGTCAAAAAAGACCACCTATCGACAGGAGATAACCTATCTTGTGAATATGGAAATAAAGGGTTCTATTGAAGCTCCTGAAATATCGTTCCGCCTCGATCTGCCGGATGGTCAGAAGGGCGTCCATGGCGGAGTTGTATACAGCAGACTGCAACAATTGAATCAGCAAGAGAGTGAAGTAAATAAGCAAGCCTTCGCCTTGATTGTTTTAGGGAGGTTTCTAACTGATAGTCCAACGGCTGCAAGTGGTGGTGGGGAAGCTTTGGCTAGAAATAGTGCGAGTAAATTATTAACACAGCAATTGAATAATCTTGCCGGAAAATATATAAAAGGTGTTGATTTAAATTTTAATCTGGACAGTTACAATGATTATAGTAGCGGAGCCGAGCAAGGGCGAACACAATTGAATGTTGATGTTAAAAAAACATTATTCAGCGATCGACTGATATTGCAAGTCGGATCCAATATTGATCTCGAGGGTGAGGAAAATAGGGGAAATCAAGGAACTTCATCAGAATTAGTGGGAGATCTTGTAGCTGAATATCTCGTCACAGAAGATGGTAGATATAGGCTTAAAGCTTTTCGAAAAAACGAATTTGAGGGTATGATTGATGGACAATTAATAAATTCCGGACTTTCATTTGTATTTGTAAGGGAAACCGATAGTAAAAAAGTTAAACGAAAAAGAAAAGCCTTGGAATCGATTAAAAAGGAAGAAGAAGATGTCAATTCTAAAGATGAAGAATAATCCAATAACTTATTTTTTTAGTGCCGTAATTTGTACTCTTATTTTTTCCTGCAATCCCACAAAACATCTGCAGGAAGGAGAATCGCTATACAAGGGTTATGACATCGAAATAGAAAATCCACACAATGTATCCAAAAAAGGAATTGAATCAGAATTGGAGGACGTCATTAGAATAAAACCTAATCGAAAAACTTTTGGAATCAGATGGCGTCTAGGTTTTTACAATTTTGCAGGACCGAATCCTAAAAGCAAGTTCAAAAAAAGAATGAGAAATGAATGGGGGGAGGCTCCTGTCCTACTCCAAGATGCCAACGCCGAAAGAACTGAGGAATTAATGGAAAACAGATTGGAAAATAATGGATTTTTTTATTCCTCTGTAAGCCACGAAGTTAACACAAAAAGAAGAAAAAGTACAGTAAAGTATAATATTACTCTTGATAGACCCTACCATCTCGCTGAATACTCTCTTTTAGCAGACAGTTCTGATATAATGAAAGATATTTCAAAGTATTTTGAAGAGAATGAATTGGTTAAGGGGCAGAGATATGAACTACAAAAAATGAAAGAGGAGCGAGATAGAATCAATGTTCGTTTAAAGAATATGGGTTATTATAATTTCAATCCGGACTTTTTGATTTTTGAAGTTGATACCGCTCTAGGGAGCAGGGAATTCAATTTAGCATTACGCATTAAAAAAGATGCCCCGGCAGGAAGTTTAGATATTTATAGAATCAATAAAACCATCATTAATGCAGATTATACTTTAAGAGACGACACCAAGTTGCCTGAAAATTATATAAATTATAAGGATAAATTCACCTTAAATGATCCTCTGGAACTATTCAACCCGAGGGTTTTTTCGAGGGCAGTGTATTGGGAAGAAGGTAGTGAATACTCTTTGGATGAACATAGAAGTTCTTTAAGTTATCTCTCTCGATTGGGGGTATTTTCATACAGTAATGTGCTTTTCAGACCCGATACAGAAAGTGATGATCCCAATCTATTAAATGCATACATTCTTGCGAGCCCTAAAAACAAAATATCACAAAGATTTGAAACTTCTTTAATAACACGTTCTAATGGTTTTACAGGTCCTTCTGTTGGCTATACCTGGGGAAATAGAAATCTTACCGGTCATGCCGAGCAGTTGAATTTAAAAGTAGAGGGAGGTTTTGAAACACAACTTCCCCGAAGACAAGAACAGGTACTTAATTCAATCGAGTTCGGAGCAAGTGCAGAGTATGTTATTCCAAGGATTATCATTCCGTATAGAGATGTGGAAACGCCAATGAAACTAATAGGCCAAACTGTTCTGAGTGGTGCATACAATTTTTTAAACAGAACTTCATTTTTCTCACTAAATTCAATCAAACTCGCTTACACTTATAAATGGTCAAGACATTCCTTTAGACATCATGAATTTAGTCCATTATCAATAAATTTAGTTCAACTTAGAAATACATCGGAAGTATTTGAGGAAATATTGGATGGCAATCCATTGTTGAGGAGAAGTTTCGAACAGCAATTTATCTTCGGCTTATCTTACAGTTTTACGTTTAACAATATTGGACAAAAGGATAAAAAGCATAATTTCTACAACAATCTTACCTTTGATTCCTCAGGAAATCTGCCAACTACAATCGCCAGTTTGGTCAGAAATCGTCCCGTAGACTCCTCTGATCCTTTTAGAATGCTGGGCGTGCCATTTTCGCAGCATGTTAGGATTTACGACGAGTTTAGATATTATTACAAATTTACTGAAGAAACTAAGATTGTATTCAGGCTAGCAGGGGGGGTAGGATACGCTTATGGAAACAGTACAGCTATGCCTTATTTAAAGCAATTTTTCTCCGGTGGACCGAGTAGTATTCGAGCTTTTAGGGTTCGTTCATTAGGTCCGGGTACTTTTAGACCTGATATCACCTCTGCTTTCACTTTCTTCGACCAGACGGGTGATATCCGACTTGAAAGTAATATCGAATTTAGATTTCCCATCATATCAATTGTTAAAGGTGCACTTTTTGTAGACGCCGGAAACGTTTGGAATTTTCGTGAGAATGAAAGTCTGCCCGGAGGTAAGTTCTCAAGTCAATGGTACAAAGAATTGGCCATGGGTACGGGATTTGGGATTAGGGTAGATGCCAATATTATTATCATAAGATTAGACATTGCAACGCCAATCCGAAAGCCTTGGCTGCCCGAAGGTGAAAGAACGGTTTTGGATGAATTTAAGCTAAAAAATAAAGGGTGGCGACAGGAAAACTTAATTTTCAACCTCTCCCTCGGTTACCCTTTTTAATATATAATTCTACAATTATGGATTTATATCAATTGAAGATAATTTTACCACATTCGAGATATCTGAATAATCAAACAGTTCCAAATCCTCCCCTATCACCATCAAAATATTTTCACTCGGAATTAAATCAAAAGCCTTAAAGCCTCTCAATTCTCCCAATTTTTCAACTGAAGTGGGATTATCGATATCAAAAATATCCACACCAAGACTTCCCTCGCATACAAAAAGATAATTATCATCATAACCCAATCCTCGTGGAAAATCCATTTGGATCCGATCGACTTCAACAACATTATCCAAATCAGAAATATCAAAAATCAGCAAGGCATTGACACTCCTTACCGTCCCGCAACCCGGCACCTCAATATTCCCTGAACTTAATGTCACATAAGCATAATCACCTTTCACGACAATAGGATCGCATTCCTGAAAATCATCTAAATTTTCATACGCCACCTGAGCTTTGAAAACTGGAATTCCGTTGGCTTCCAACTGATATATGTACATGTTATCCGACGAGCCAATAAATAGTAAATCATCCTTTCGATACAGGGATTCAATATTAAAACCTACTACAATAGTCGATCTGGTATAAGGATTCATTGGATTGGAAATATCGACAGTTCGTATCTCCGTCGTATTAACATAATATAAGAAATCTCCATTTATTAACATCCTTGAATAAGAACCTGTTAAAACTTCGTTACTCGGTCCCGTATCTGCTTCCTGCTCACAACTTACAAGTGAACTTATAAAAGTGAGACTTAACAATATGTATAGTATATTTTTCATTATCTTCTGCATCTTGGATTAGTTAATATGGCTTCCTCCCAACCTAATAAAATACCTCCCGACGGATCAAAACACTCAAAAGAACCTCGATAATTCTCAGGATAATAAATGTCATCACTACTCTCAAATAAACTTGTAGCGGAAATCAAAACTGCATTTTCTACATCACTAATATCAACGACCAATAAACCGGGACCCGACCTTGCATAAATATTATCGTCCTTCAAATTAAAGGAATTGATGCCCGGAATTTCTATAAATGCCATTTTTTTGGGCAATGCAGGATTTGTAATGTCAATTATATGAACTCCCTTACTGCTTTCGTTTATAAAAACAAAAGGCGACCTATACACAATCTGTCCTAAATTTCCGTAGGGTTGAGGTGCACTACTTTTTACTTCAATATCTGATAAATTACCATAAATGGGGCGCAAGCCTTCTACTACTTCATCATCTTTTTTCTGGGTACAGGATGCCAATATAATCGTACAAAAGACGATCATTATCAGTTTTAATAAATTTACCATATCTATATTTTTAAATATTAATTGAATTCTGTTAGAATGGATGGCAAAGAAAATTAGCTACAATATCTCATATAAATTTAAACCTTGCTTTTTGAGAATCTTTGGATGTTACAATTCTTCTGTGCCATCAAAATATCATGTATTTAAGTCTGACATTTAATACAAGTAAAGGAAAAAATTCGTTTTCAATATCTGTTACTCTATAATTATGGCTCGTCCACCAAAAACTTCTGTCCACCATCTCTACATCCTGCGGTAAATCGCTGTACATTCTCTTTTGAATCCCCGGTCCTATTCCCCCACCAACATCCCACAACCATTTATTTCCCATTTTAATTTCTACTCCGGCGGTCAATGCCAGTCCATTTAAGACATTTTCTACCCTATAGTTCATCTCTTGTATAAAAAGCCTATTGTACCTAAAAAATTCAGTATTGATACTATTTTCAACCCTTCGGTGGTAATAATTTAGCTCTAAGAAGAATGTTTTATATATTTTCTTTCGCACAGAACCCTTAATTCTATAACCTGAACTTTGAAAATTATCCAACTCATTGAATTTAAATTTTGCAGGTAAAACAGCTCCAAATTCTGCAAAAACTGACCAATCATTATTAATCTTATATTCTAAACCTCCTTGCAATCCCGGATAGACATTAAAAATGGCAGAAGGAGTGATAAAAACTCTTAAAGAAGAATTTTTTTCTGTATTTTCTTGACTTAATAAGAAATTCGATGCCGAAAAAATGAAAAAAATTGAAATGACCGTCTTGTAGTTAAATCCGATCCTGTTGAATATTTTATTATTTCTCAATTTATATCGTTTTAGGAAGCAATTTGATAGATTTTCAATAGCACACTCGCTAATATTACGGGACGAAATACGATAGGGTTGGAAAATGCCTGTTGAAAGAAACATTTTATAAGGAAATTTTTTACCCTTTCCGAATTCTTATTCTAAAATTTTTATCTTCAACTTTCTTTTTAACATTTTAAAGTAAAAATAATGCAAAGGATATTCTATTTATTCCTCTTTCCACTTTTAATATTAATAGGCTGTGAAAATTCCGCTTCAGTAGTTGTAAACGAAAGTGAACATTGGGAATATGAAAATCCCGATTGGCAAAATATCGGTTACAGAGCTTGTAATGGAAATTCTCAATCGCCAATCGACATTGATACAACTAAAACTATTATTACAAGTAATCTGCCGGAAATCCAATTTAACTATGTGCCGGTAGAATTAATAACACTGGACAATACACATACTATTCAGGTGAACGCCCCGTCCGACGAGAATTATATCATTTTTAATGAAATGCAATACAATTTTGCTCAGCTACATTTCCACGAAGAAAGCGAACATACATTCGATGATGCTCACACAGAAATGGAAATGCATATTGTTCATCAAGACAGTTTGGGCAACTTGCTCGTCTTAACTCATATGATTGTCGAAGGTGAAGAGAATGAATTTTTGCAAAAAATATTTGACAATTTACCCGAAACTGTGAATATTCCATACTCTACCGGAGAAATCATCAACCTAAACGAAATTCAAACTGCAACTAATTCTTATTACACCTATGCCGGCTCACTCACAACCCCACCCTGCTCGGCCTCTGTCCAGTTTGTCATTTTTAAAGAGCAGATGCAAGCCTCTCTCGACCAAATAAATCTTTTCAAAACTTTACATACCGATAATCGAAGACCTACGCAGCCATTGAATAATCGTTTTGTTTTGGAGAAAATAAATTAAGATGATGGACAAATTTAATTTAACCACGACTATAGCTTTATTTTTCTTGATGGCTTTTGCTTCTGAAAGCTATTCACAAAAACCTGTTCTCAACCGCCCGCTTTCCCTTTCTGTCAATGCCGCAAAGCATTATCACATTGGAAAAATTGCACAAAATGATTTTTATGCAATAAATCAAACGGGATTTAATATTCAATTGGCTGCAACCTACAGAATGTGGGAATACTGGGGATTATCTTTCAAATATGATTACAGCATAATTCCTATGGATGCTACCGGAATGGCTGAGCATTTTTTAGAATTGAATAATACAGCGATTGAAGTTCGAGTAAATGCCAGTTCGATCTCAATTTCCCAAATAGGTCTGGGTTATTATCACGATTTCCCATTAACCAAAAAGATTTTCTTTAGAGTCATGCCCTATGTTGGTTTATCCGTATTAAAATCACCATCTATAGATGCAGAAATATTTGGGATTCCTCATTCAACCTACATGGAAAGCTTCGGAACATCTGTAGGTTATTTCTATGAACTACAAGTCAAACCGACTTATGCTATCACACGGGAATTAAGAGTCAATGCATTTATTTCCTATTCCGGCGGATTTCATGAAATGTCCTCACAAGTCGATGGAGTTTTACTTTCTGAACCAATTAATTTCAATTATGGTAGAATAAGTGCAGGGATTGGTGTGGAAATTGCGATACCCTGGATTGAAATGAATTGGAAGTATTAAGCGTATATTCATTCAATCGTCAGGAAATATAATATCGAATTAACTTTAAATCTGTTTCTCTTGGGAGGCAATAAAGTTTTAATACTATATTTGCCCTACATCATTTCATAAATTACAAGTATGGAATTTAAAATCAGCGAGGAATTCATCGAACAGATTCAAGAACTTATCGAGCTTCGGCAAGATACAGAGCTTGAGGATGTATTGAGTGAAATTCACTATGCTGATATTGCGGAGATCATGGAGGAGCTCACAGGCGATGAAGCTTCCTATCTCTTTAATTTACTTGAGGTAGAAATCACATCTGAGATCCTCTTAGAACTCGATGAAGATGTCAGAGAAAAGATCCTCTCCCGCCTTTCTGCCAAGGAGATTGCAGAAGAGCTGGATGAGTTGGATACAGATGACGCTGCCGATATCATAGCTGAGCTTCCCCAGGAAATGAAAGAGGAGGTAATCCTCGAGCTGATGGACACCGAACATGCCAAAGACATCGTGGATCTTTTGCGTTACGATGAGAACTCTGCGGGGGGCTTGATGGGGAAGGAATTAATCAGTGTCAACGAAAATTGGAGTGTTTTGCATTGCGTCAGGCAAATGAGATTGCAAGCTGAAAATGTATCTAAGGTTCATTCAATATATGTGATAGATGATGAAAATAAACTAAAGGGGCGGCTCTCGCTCAAAGCCTTGCTGACCACCTCTACTCGCACTCCGATAAAAGATATCTATATTCAAAACATCAATTATGTTAAGACTGATGCAGAGGATGTCGAAGTGGCACGAATCATGCAAAAATATGATTTGGAAGCCATTCCCGTAGTGGATGAATTGGGAAGATTGGTGGGCAGGATTACCATCGATGATATAATTGATGTAATCAAAGAGGAAGCTGACAAGGATTATCAATTAGCGGCAGGTATTTCGGCTGATGTGGAGGCGGATGATAGTGTGCTTGATCTGACGAAAGCCAGACTGCCTTGGCTTATTTTGGCATTATTGGGTGGCTTTGTCGCCGTGAGAGTTTCCGGGATGTATGAAGGTGCGATGACAAATTTTAAGGTATTATTTTTCTTTACACCCTTGATCGCAGCGATGGCCGGAAATGTAGGCGTGCAATCCTCAGCTATTATAGTGCAAGGCTTAGCCAACAACACATTGAGTGGTTCATTATGGAAGAGGTTGGTGAAAGAATTGACGCTCAGCATATTGAATGGATTGATTCTTGCGATATTATTATTGATTGGATGCTATTTGGTTTTGGATGTTGACTTTTTAATAGGGATAACAGTAGCAATTGCCCTTATTTCTGTAATAATTATTGCTTCCTTAATCGGTACATTCGTTCCTATCACATTGGATAAATATAAAATTGATCCCGCCCTCGCTACCGGCCCGTTTATCACTACAAGCAATGATATTTTCGGAATATTGATTTATTTTAGTATCGCGAAATTAATTTTAGGTTTCTAGAATCACCTAATCCGCTTCCAAAATCTCAATATCATCGTCTAAATTGATTTCTCCTGTATTTAACGCTATTGCATTCACTGCAAATATAACACCTTGCTCTTCTCTTCTATAAGTTGCTAAGGTTCTTAAGGGTTCTTTAGAAATATCAGCGGTTTCCTGATTGATTGTGATGACATTGCAGCGAACACAGGGCTTGATCATCTGAAATACAACCTCTCCGATTCTGATTTTTTTCCACTTATCTTCCTCGTGAGCCACATTGGTGTCAATTAATAAGTTAGGTCTGAACCTATTCCAGCTTAAGGGTACATCAAGTTTGGAATTCAACAATTCTACGCTTTTCGTTCCCAAAATCAGATAGGGATAGCCATCAGCGAAAGAAACTTCAGTTGCATGGGGAGCAATTTTCAATTCCTTAGAACGAACTGATTTTTCGTCCATTTGGACAAGTCGTACTTCTTTTGACAATAAATTACTGAAATAAATATCCCATTTCTCCCCTACCAATAAACAGTCAATCCATGTTCCCCAAACCTCAGCTTCTACCCTCCCACTTCCTGCCACTTTATAGGGAATTAAAATACTTGACCCTTCTAAATTGACACTCAGGCCTCCGGAATCAAAATCAATACTTATCAAGCTCATTTTTGGAAATTCTCTCTGGGAAATAAAACGATTGTTCTCATCTATCAGCATCCAACGTCTGTCAAGCGCAAATCCTGCCATTTCTACCTCTGCTGCCGCAAGAGAAATGCCCTTCATTCCTTTAATAGGATAAATATTTATCTGATTTAATGAACAGTCCGCCACAGTAGATTATTTTAGCTTTAAAAAAAATCAAAATTAAAAGTAACAATATTTATTCAATCAACTACAACAGTTAAATATATGTTATACCTGCATTTTAATACAATTTTAAATTCCTTTTATTCGTATCATTACCTAAAATTAATACAAATGAAAAATATTCTTCTCCCCCTAATATTATTAATTATTTCATTTAATATTTCTAACGCACAAATTGGCAATCTCAAAGATCGTCTTAAAAGCGTTGCCGGAGGTGACAAATCAGAAGTAGCCAATGGTTTGAAGGAAGCATTGGAAGTAGGCGTAAGTAAAGGTTCCGACTTTCTTTCTCAAAAAAACGGTTATTTCGAATCTCCCTACAAAATTTTCTTGCCGGAGGAAGCAAAAACTGTAATAAACAGGGTGAAAAATGTTCCCGGATTTAATAATATCGAAGCAGATTTGACCGAAAGAATAAACAGAGCTGCAGAAGATGCAGCTACGAAAGCCAAGCCTATTTTCAAGCAAGCTATCACTAGTATGTCTATTGCAGATGCCATGAATATCTTAATGGGTCCGAATAATGCCGCTACCAATTATTTGAATAAAACTACCTATCAAAGTCTTTACGAAGCGTTCCAACCCGTTATTCTTGAATCACTTAATAAAGTAAACGCTGTAGATCTTTGTGAATCTGCCACTAATGCATATAATAAAATTCCTATGGTTAAGAAAACAAATCCTAGACTGGATGATCACGTGACTCATCGAGCATTGGATGGTCTTTTCGCACTTATTGCCAAAGAAGAATTAGAGATTCGAACGAATACGGCTGCGAGATCTACGGAATTACTTAAGAAGGTTTTTGCGCAGCAGGACAAGTAATGTTCACAGATTAATTGGATTATTGGATTTCGTCTAGAGAATTATAAACCTTCTTTATAATTACAAAAGAGGTCATTGAGCGGAGTCGAAATGCCGGCTGTATAAGTAATATCTTAAAACCGCTCCATTCCTTGGCTTCGACTCCGCTCAGCCACCGGAATGTCGCTCGTTTATTATTAATATGTACTTTATTTTAAACGCTTCTGTAAAAGATCTTAATGAAAACCTTCTTGCCCTTAATTCCTAAATGGTTCAAAAAATCACGTTGAATAGAAAACGCCGGCTCGAGAATTAAAATCTTTTTTATAATAATAAAAGAGGTCATTGAGCGGAGTCGAAATGCCGGCTGTAGAATTAATAAACACTTAAAATAATAATAAACCGAAACGCCCGTCTAAAAACTAGAAATCATGATTAGTATCTAACTTATCTTACCCTCCCTCAACTTAATCCTTTCCCCTCACACATCCTCCGCCTCTTTCCCATTCTCCTCCAATCCCTCTTCTATAGTTTTTTCAGCCTCTGCCAGATCGTCTTCATCAGGTTTCGGAGGTTTGTTATTCCCTTCAGTCAGACAATTATAACATAGTGTCGCCGTAACCGGAAAATGATCCGAACCCACGTCCTTTAAAACTCTTAGATCCACTAATTGAAAGTCATTCGACACAAAAAGATGGTCTAATGGCCACCTCATAAATGGGTATTTGGCATGAAAAGTATTGTAAAATCCCCGGCCTATCCTCGGATCCAATAATCTACTAATCCTCTGAAACATACGAGTGGTATGCGACCAGGCAACATCATTCATATCACCCATTACAATTAAAGGATAATCTTTCTTGTCGATACTTTTGGCTACCAAGAGCAACTCAGCATCACGATCCAAAGATTTTTCGTTCTCAGTAGGGCTGGGAGGCATTGGGTGCAGGCAAAATATTTTCACCCATACACCATTTCGCAATTGTGCTTCTCCATGTATGGATGGAATTTCATCACTTATAAGAAATTTAACCTCCAGATTTCGAGTTGGTAATTTACTATACAAGGCTATCCCGTAATAATTGTCCAGAGGATACTCAATATGATAAGGATAATCCTCCTTTAAGACTGACAAATTATCCACCCACCACTGATCTGTTTCCAACAAAATTGCTAAATCGGGACCATTATCTTTAAATTCTGAAATGAATTTTTCGAAGTCGTGATTATCTTGGAAAACATTAGAGGTAAAGATTCGCACCGTCGACTGCGTATCCAAATATAAAGCATCCATTACCTGCTTCCTGGAAAATGGTGTATAAGGAGCAATTATTTTTAATTGATAAATAAATATCCCAACCAGAAGTACAAACATTACCCACTCGCCGGTTTCTAAACTATTTATATTGATTAAAAAAAATACAATCGCTAAAAAACTAAAACAGGTAAATTGTACATGCGGAAAATCAAAACCTCTGATCCACCAATATTTGGATAAGAGCAATGGAGTGAGAGCAAAAATTAAAGAAAAAATACCTAAAATATACAGCATAGATTGAATATCGAAAAATCTCTTAAACCTAATGATTTATTTAAGGAATTTGCTATAATTCGGGTTAATTTATTTGTTTTAAAAATCTTATTTATCGGTGACCTGCCGGATAGAATTCTTGTTGAACAGATATAAATGTAGTTATTTAGCTCTTAATATTTCA